>CAXMPE010000160.1:0-4085 GCA_964195245.1 uncultured Verrucomicrobiales bacterium
TCAGCGGTCTCCACCTCATCCTCAAAGGTCACCTCACGATGGCAGCAGGTCTTGCTGGCACGCAATGGAACGAGGGAGATGTCAGCTGCTCAGTGGTTCGGCGAACGATGCTGCCCGACGCCTTCTTCGCCGCCGACGGCATGGTCGAGACCGCGATCGAGGTCCTGACAGACTTTGGCCCCTACGAGGCGATGATCGACGCCGAGCTGGCGAGGAACTTGCCTTTCCTAGCTACCACCAAGCTCTTGGTTGCAGCCGTCAAAGCCGGCCTCGGGAGAGAAGAAGCCCACGAACGGATCAAGCACCAGGCCGTCGCTGCCGCCCGTTCCCGGTTAAGCGGCAATCAGGATGAGTCACTGTTCAACATGATTGCTGACGATCCGCTTATCCCGCTCACCGGCCCCGAAATCGATGTGCTGATTTCCGAGCCACTCGGCTTCACCGGAACTGCGACCGCCCAAGTTGCCGCCTTCGTCGCCCGAGTCGAAGCACTCCTAGCGACCAACCCAGACGCAGCTGCCTACAAGCCGCGGCCAGTCCTCTAACCGCTGGGCTCGATCACTTCGCGGTAGGCAGCTGGGTAGAGGCGTGAAAGCGTGTCATTGAACCGTTCGATCGGTTGCTCAACAAACGCTCCAGCTGAAGTTATATAGGACTTCGTTGGGATCGAGAATGTGATGACATCATCCGGCTTGATGCGCCGATTCGTCCATCCCAAAGCAACCAGATCAGAAAGCGAAAGGTCATCTGAAATCGTGAGAGAGGACGCGACTTGCTCTGCGACATCGGCCAGCCGCGTTATCGAGGAGAACCTCGCGACCTCCGACGCCAGGGCGAAAAGTAGTTCTCGCTGGTGGGCCTGCCTAGAAAAATCGTCAGAGCCAAGTGAGGTCCAAGTTCCGTCTACCTTGTACCGGGTCTTCCTGCTCCTGACCCACGCAAGAGCGTCTTCCCCTGACAGACCTTGACACCCAGCAGACAGGCTCAAGCCAGCATCTCGATCAGACACGGCGTACTCGAAGCAAATCTCGACGCCTCCAATCGCGTCGACCACGTTTTCGAAGCCATCGAAGTCGGCGACAATGAAGTGATCAGGCTTAATGCCAGTGAACTTCTGAACCGAAGCCGCCATCAAGGTCGCTCCCGACACCTCACTACCACAGCCGTTCATCCCCGAGTTGAGCCGAGCGTATCGATCAGTACAAGGGTTCTCTACGTAGAGATCGCGCGGAAGTGAAACAAGGATCGGGTCTGAGCCGTCCCTCGGAAGAAGAAGCATCATCACGACATCGGCCCTGAAGCCGTTCTCATCGGTCCCCAACAGGAGGTAGCTATCGAACATATCGTCCGGAAGTGCTGGACTGAGTGTGGCCGGGTTCTGTGTATCCGGAAGCGATACCGGCTCAAGGTCCTCGGGAACCCGTGCATCGGTGAGCTCGGCTGACTCAACAGCGGCTATGGCGGCGGCGCGCACGCTTTCGGGGACCGTCTCCAGAACTCTGGCCGTTTGATCCGGGTCGAATGCCTCAACTGCGACAGCGCCAAGCGAGCGTTGCACCTGAATAACGGCTAGGCCGCCCATGACCAGGAGCACGCCTGTAACAACAGCGGCAGTTCGGATGAGGTTCGAATTCAAAACATGAGCATGATATTGCCTCCGGCAGTATCTGAGCGAACTAAGGGGTCTCGCTAGTCTGTGATGAATGACACCCATCAGCGATGCCGCCACCGTGATTCTGCTTCGCGATGGAGACACTTCGCCCGAAGTCTTCCTCCTCCGCCGGCACGCAGCATCAGTCTTCATGGCCGGAGCGTACGTCTTCCCTGGGGGACGCGTTGATCCCTACGACCACTCCCTACCGACCCAACTAGTAGACGACCCCTCCGTACCCGATCTCGGATTACGTGCCGCTGCCACAAGAGAAACCTTCGAAGAATCTGGAGTGTTGCTGGCACGAAACAGTGACGGCACCTCAATCTCGACCGAGGCTCTCCAGACCCCGAGAGCGAAGCAGGTCCGGCATGACCTGCAAGACAGGAACGTCGAGATTGACTGGGCTGACTGGCTGACGGAAGAGGGGTTCGTTCTTTCCCTGTCCGAGCTCATCTTCACATCGTGGTGGGTCACCCCTCCTGGTAATTCTCGACGCTTCGATACGCGCTTCTACCTTGCCGCACTCCCCAAAGGACAACATGCCTGGCATGACGGGGTGGAGATGACGGACTCCTTCTGGATGGCCCCTCACCAAGCAGCCGACTCAGCGGCTCGAGGAGAAGTAATGATCGTGCCGCCCACCCTCCAGAATCTTCGAGCTCTCAAGGGAGGCACAGTCCGAGAAACCCTGAGTCACCGTCGCCAGTTCGGAGACCCAATAGCGATCACACCTTCAATGCGCATGGACGACGAGGGCCGAGCATGGGTCACCAGCCCAGATCTCGAGCAAGACATCCCAATGCCGCGAAGACCAACCTAGAGCCAACCCCAAAACCAACCTGAACCTGCACCTAAACCTTGACTCAAGCCCAAAAACCAGCCTGAACCTAGACCTAGACCTTGACTCAACCCAGGAGCTTGGGTCTACGTTGAGGCTTGGGTTCCGTGTCCGAAGCCTCCGCCGCCTGGGGTCTTCACTATCAGACGGCCGCCTTCGGCGACCTCAAATGTGGTCTTCGCTGGCAACTTCTCCGCCTCATTGTCCCCGGCTCTCATCAGCCAGTCTTCGCCAACAGCGCCGGCGGAGCCACCGGCCAATCCCCATGGACCCACGAGACGCCGCTCTCCCATGAGTGAGACAGTTGCTGGTTCTGAGAATCGCAGGATCCGTTCGATTCCATCGCCTCCAACCCACTCCCCGATTCCGCCCGAACCCTGGCGCAGCGCATACCGCTCCACCGTAAATGGGTAATGACGCTCAAGCGACTCCACTGGGGTGTTCTTGGTGTTGGTCATGGCTGTATGGATCCCCGACTGACCGTCGCGGCCAGGACGGGCGCCTTGTCCCCCTGCAATTGTCTCGTAGTAAGCAAAGTTTTCGTTTCCGATGAGGACGTTGTTCATGGTGCCTTGGGAAGCAGCCGGAACGCGATCCGGAGCCGCTTGACTGAGGGCACCCAACACCACGTCGGCAATACGTTGCGATGTTTCGACGTTACCTGCCGCCACTGCGACCCCGTCGGAAGCATCCACCAACGAGCCGGGCCTCGTAGAAAGGTGGATAGCCCGATAGCAGCCGCCGTTTGCGGGGATTGACGGATCGGTGGCAACGCGAACCGCGTAGTAAACAGATGACAAGGCCACTGCCCTAACTGCGTTGATGTTGCCTTCGACTTGGTCAACTGTGCCTGAGAAGTCGACAGACAGATCGGTTCCAGAGATTTGAAGTTGAGCACGGATCGCGAGCAGATCGCCCTGCCACTCCATCACGTCCTCGAATTCGAACTCACCGTTGGGTAGCTCGCCGACAGCCGCCCGCATCCGACGTTCGCCGTATCCCAACAGAGCCTCCGCCACCTCGTGAAACTCAGAGATACCTTCGGCTTCAATCAACTCAAGCAGCCGCTTGGACCCCACTTCGTTCGCCCCCAGCTGGCTGGAGAGATCGCCCATGCGTTCTTGCGGAGTTCGAGTCGCAGCTATGAAGGGGTCTAAGAACGCCCGATTCCACCGCCCATCCTCCACCGCCACCATTGGGGAGACCACATGGCCTTCTTCAGTCAGCCGAACAGCATCAGCTGGCATCGAACCTGGGGCGTTGCCACCAACATCGGCGTGGTGAGCACGGTTGGCAACCCAGGCAACCAGTTGGTTCCGGTGCACCACGGGGCACAAGATCGTGAGATCGTTGAGATGGGTTCCACCAGCAAACGGATCGTTTACCGCGTACTGGGTCCCGGGCACAAGGTCCGTACCAAAGACGTCAAGAATCGCCTGTACTGACGCCGGCATGGAACCGAGATGGACTGGGATGTGTTCGGCCTGAGCGAGCATCTCTCAATTGGCTAGAACCACGGCCGCGGAGCAGTCAGCTCGCTCCTTAATGTTCGGTGAGTAGGCAGCCGCGCGCAGAACCGTCCCCATTTCCTCC
>CAXMPE010000161.1:0-7059 GCA_964195245.1 uncultured Verrucomicrobiales bacterium
GGGTGGGCCCGGAGGGCTCGGAGGGGGCAACCCGCGTAGACGACCAGCCTTGATCTGCCCAGGTTTGGGGCTAGCCCGCTCGAGCCTTTCGCAGACGGACCATCGCAGCTAGTCCGAGCATCGGCCCGAGAGCCAGCCATGGAAAGGCAAATTGCCACCCGGCGGATTCGGCGATGATCGGCACCCCTCGGATGGTGACCAAAGTAAGTAGGAAACCGACAGCCGTTTGCAGCGTGAGCGCAGTGCCTCTGAATCGGTCGTGGGCTGTTTCTGTGACTAGGGCTGAGAACTGGGCTGAGTCAGCAATAACTGTGATGCCCCAAACGCCGAAGAGAGCTAAGACGAGGAAGGGACTGGCTCCGAAGAAGAGCGGTGTCAACAGGGCGCACGTTCCCGAGATAGCCATGGCGCCCCCGGCGACCAATTCCCGGCCGTACTTGTCTGCCAGGACCCCAGCTAGCCATGATCCAACACCTCCGATGGCAATGATGAAGAACGTGGCGGTCGATACCCATCCGACCCCGTATCCGCCTGCAACGGCGCTTGCCAGCAGAAAGGCTGCGGTCCAGGTCCACATGGCGTACAGCTCCCACATGTGTCCGAGATAACCGTAGGTGGCTAGGCGAACCTCTCGATTCCTGATGACCTCGCCAACGAGGCGAAGCGAGAAGGCAGTGGGAGCTGTGTCGAAGGGGCCATCGGTGACTTGGCGCCACATAACCAGGCCGCCGAGGAGAGCGAGGACCGATGAGCTGAGAATGACGGTCTCCCATGCCAGCCCGCTTCCTCGGAGAAGGTGTGGAAACGCTGATCCAATCGTGAGCGCACCCACCAACACCCCGAGAGCAGCACCTCGCCGCGCCTCGAACCACCCGGAGACCACTTTGAGTCCGGCTGGATAGACGCCAGCGAGCGCGATCCCGACCAGCAGCCGAAGCAGGGTCGCGACGACCAGAGGGGAGTCAGATAGAAATATGATTCCCACGTTCGCGAACGCAGCAACAGCGGCTGAGGCTGTGAACATTGTCCTCGCTGGGATGATGTCAGCGAGGTTGAAGACCGCAGAAGCAAGTGCTCCCACGACGAACCCGAGCTGGACAGCCAGCGTCAATAGTGACGATTGGCTAGAAGTGAGTGACCACGCTGCCTCGAGCTGAGGAGCGACTGCTGCAGCAGAGAACCATACGGTGAGCACAAGAAGTTGGCTCACAGCGATAGCTGTGAGAGCTCTCTTCTGTTGTTGCCGGTTGGTGGATTCAGCCATAGATGTGAAGCCTACAACCCACGTCTATGCCAATTCATTCACCTGGCGGCGGGATCGCCGACGGGTGTTGTCACTACCTGGCCTTGATTGCTTCGATCAACTTGGGGAGGACTTGATGGACATCGCCCACAACCCCAAGGTCTGCGACGGAGAAGATGGGAGCATCGCTGTCTTTGTTCACTGCGATGATCGTCATCGAGTCCTTCATGCCAACGAGGTGCTGCATGGCGCCTGAAATTCCGCAGGCGATGTAGACGTCGGGTTTGACGATCTTCCCTGTCTGGCCCACTTGCTTGGAATAAGGCACCCATCCGGCATCGACGATCGCTCGGGTGGCTCCGGTGGCTCCCTTGAGAAGCCCGGCGAGCTCTTCAATTAGTCCGAAGTGCTCTGCCTGTCCTAGGCCTCGACCACCTGCAACCACTATCGCAGCGGACTCGAGCTTGGGTCCTTCGGAAGCCTCAGCGTGGCGGGCGGTCACCGACGCGTTGGGTCCGTCAGGAAGCTCAACGCGGGAAACTGTTGGCGCTCCTGAGCCAGTCTCTGCGGCCGTGAATGACTTGGGGCGAACCAACGCCAGGGCGGTCTTGCCCGAGGTGAACTGTGTGTTGACCAGTTGTGAGCCGCCAAAGATCTCGTTGGTCACCGTCAGGTCGCCTTCTGTCGAGAAGTCGACCACGTTCGACACGACAGAGAGCCCCAACTTGGCTGACACCCTGCCAGCGACGTCTCGGCCGTCGTACGTGGTGCCGAACAAGACCAGTCCTGGAGTGTGTTCGGCAATCAGTTGGCTGAGAGCCTCTGCCACTGGTGTGGGTGCAAGGACGTCTTCAGCGGGCGAAAGGACAATGATGCTGCTGGCGCCGTGCGAGCCAAGAACTGCGAACTCTTCGTCTGAACCTGCTCCAACGTAGACAACATTGACGTCGCCTCCCTCAGCAGCCTTAGTGAGGATCTCTAGGCCGACGGTTGTAGGAGCACTGTTCTGCGATTCAATCACTACCCAAGTCATTAGAGCACCTTCGCTTCTTCGAGTGTCTCAATTATGTCGAGATGTGCCTCGCCCTCATCTTCCACGACGGTTCCAGCCGCTCTCTTGGGGGCGGGCGTGATGGATACGATCTTTTGGCCAACTGATGGGTCAACACCAAGGTCCGCAGCTGTGTACGTATCGACCGGCTTGCTCTTGGCTTGCATAATCCCTTTGAAGTTGGGGTACCGGGGCTCGACCACTCCAGCGGTAACTGAAACGACTACCGGGGTAGCAGCTTCCACTTCGTCGTAGCCATCGGCGGTTTGGCGATGGATGCGGACGACACCGTCGACGTACTCAACACTGGTCGCGTAGGTGAGAGCGGGAACTCCAAGGAGTTCAGCCACCTGTTGAGGCACGAGACCCGAGTAGCCGTCGGTGGACTCTGTCCCGGCAATGACGATGTCATACCCTTCTTTGGTGATGGCGGCCGCCAGCGCCTGTGCGGTGGTGAGCGAGTCGGATCCGACCAAGGTCTCATCATCGATCATGACAGCCTTGTCAGCTCCCATGGCCAGCGCCTGGCGGATGCCTTGGAGTGTGCCTGACGGACTCATTGAGACGAGGAATACTTCGCCCTCGTTGGCGTCTGCGATCTGGAGTCCCACTTCTACACCGTATCGATCGGTGTCGTCAAGGATCTGTGCCTCTGGCCGGACGATGTTGTACGTTTCAGGATCGAGCTCGTAGTCAGACGCTGGATCGGGGATTTGCTTGACGCAAACGGCAATCTTCATCGCTACTCCTTGCATGGTGTGCTTGATTGTTTTTGAATGGCTGCTCAGATTCTAGATGTAGCAGCAGACCAACCAAGACCCTACAGGCGGGGGAGTAGGGCATCGACGAGTCGGCCGAAACGCTCCGCGGCAGCTCGCCCTTCCTCTGCTACTTCATCGTGACTGAGTGGGTGCTCGCCGATCCCCGCAGCAAGGTTGGTCACGAGGCTAATCCCCAGGACCTTTGCGCCCATGTGGCGCGCTGCGATGACTTCTGGAACTGTTGACATGCCAACCAGGTCGGCGCCCAACGTCTTGGCCATCTTGACCTCGGCTGGGGTTTCATACGTGGGACCGGTGAACCAGGCATATACGCCTTCTTTCAGCTCGACTCCCACGCTGTCAGCGACCTCTCTTGCCAAGGTTCGGAGATCTGGGTCATAGGCGTTGGACATGTCAGGGAACCGCGTGCCGAAGCGCTCCTCGTTGGGCCCCATGAGCGGATTCTGCCCGGTGAGGTTCAGGTGATCAGTGATCAGCGTCAAGTCACCCGGTCCCAACCCTTCGCCGCAGCCGCCCGAGGCGTTGGTCACCAAATAGGTGTGACAGCCCGCCATTATCGCGGTTCGAACTCCGAATACAGTGTCCCAAAGCGGACGGCCTTCGTACAAGTGGACTCTGCCAGAGAAGATCAGGACCCGGTTGTCACCAACCGTGGCCGAGACGAGGTGGCCGGCATGCCCGTGAACGCTTGGGAGAGGGAAGTGAGGGATGTCGGAGTACGGGATAACAACAGCGTCATCAAGTGACGATGCGTAGTCAGCCAATCCGGAACCGAGAACTACCGCGATATCGTGAGTCGGCTTCCCTGTAGTGGTGGCAATGTAGTCAACTGCTGCTTCGAGGTCTGTGTAGTCCATAGCCCCCGAGGCTACCCGGCTAAAGAGCCAAAGCGCCCGTATTGGCTCAAGTCGTTACAAGGACTCGTTCGTAACCCCTGATTACGAACGCCTGGGTGCGCAGCGGCTGGGCGGTCAGAGAGAGGTTTGGGGTGACCTTCACGAGGGCTGAGAGGGCAGCGTCAAGCTCGATGCGGGCGAGAGGGGCACCGATGCAGTGATGGATGCCCGCGCCAAAGCCGATGTGACGGGCGTCGCCTCGTGATGCGTCGAATGTATCTGGCTCATCGAACCGCCTGGGATCGCGCTGGGCAGATCCGAAGAGAAACCCAACTTGCTCTCCTTTCATCACGGGTTGGTCCGCAACCTCGGTGTCCTCAAGGGCCCAACGCTCGAACAGTTGGAGGGGAGCGTCGAAGCGAAGCATTTCCTCGATGGCTGTGACGGGGGCTACTTCGCCACTCGCGACGGTTCGCCACTGCTCCGGATGGTTCAAGAAGGCCGTCATGCCGTTTCCGAGGGTGTTGACGGTGGCCTCATGTCCGGCGTTCAGCAGAACAATCATGGTCGACACGAGTTCGGCTTCGGACATCCCTTCGCCCTCGAACTCAGCCGCGAGAAGGGCCGAGAGCAGGTCGTCGGCTGGATTGGATCGCTTAAGGTCGATGTGGTGGCGCACATACTCAGAAAAGGCCCCCGCGGCCTGGTCAGCAGCAGTGGCTTGGGCATCGGAGGTGTCGAGTTCATACATTTTTACCATCGCGTTCGACCACGCTACGAGTTGCACACCGTCGGTTGAAGGGATGCCGAGGAGGGCCGCGATGATCGATACGGAGAAGGGCTGTGCGAAGTCTGCGAGGAGGTCGAACTCATCCTGCCGAACCAGTCGCTCAAGGAGTGATACTGCCGCTACTTCCGATGGCTGACGGAGCCGGCCCACGTTCCGTCTGAGGAACGCTGTGGACAGTAGGCGCCGGAGCCGTGTGTGGTCGGGAGGTTCGAGTTCGAGGAGCGACCACCGTTCAGCCTCCCAGAACGAGGCCCAGCGAGGGTCATGGCCCGCTTCGGGGTTCTCGAGATCCTGGACCCGACCTAGGGAATGGTTTCTGAGGCCGGCTTTGATGTCGTCGAATCGGGTGACGAACCACTCTCCCGTTCCGTCTTGTTGGAAGATGCGGTGCTGTTCTCTCAGATCGCCGAGGGTGGGATATGGGTCGACCACAAAGTCGGAGTTTCCAGGATTGAAGGCAACCATGAGCTAACTGACTCTCTCGGCGATGAGGGGCAATTTTTCGAAAGAATCTTCGAGTGTCCAAGCGCCTGGGAGAATCTGAAGGGCGTCCTCCAACTTGGCCGAAACCGTCCACGCAACGGTTGCAAGCAGATCCCCCTCCTCAACTTTGTCGCCGAGCTTGGCCGCAACGGTGATCCCGACAGATGGATCGATGACGTCTGCTTTGAATTGCCGGCCGCCGCCTAGCCGGACAGCCGCTACCCCGATTGTTCTCGCATCGCATCGAGTCACGGTTCCTGAGGTGGTAGCTCTGATCTCATGGCGCCCCTCTGCCGACGGGAGGAGCCCTTCGTCATCAATGACCCCCGGGTTGCCTCCCTGAGCGATGATCACCTGTCGGAAAACGTCCATCGCTAGGCCGCTCGTTACAGCGCGCTCCATCTGCTTTCTAGCGTCTTCCTCGGAGTTCGCCAGACGCCCGAGGACGAGCATTTCAGCTCCTAGGGCGAAGGTGAGTTTGGTGACGTCCTCCGGCCCAGCTCCACGTAGGGTGGCTAGTGACTCCCGGATCTCGTTGGCGTTGCCGACTTCGAAGCCAAGAGGTTGGTTCATCCTCGTCAGGAACGCGGTTATGGGGGTTCCGGCTTCTTTGCCCACTCTCACCATCGTTTGGGCGAGTTCTTTGGCAGTTGGGTAGTCGGGCAGGAATGCGCCGGAGCCGAACTTCACGTCGAGCACTAACGCGTCGAGGCCTTCGGCAAGTTTTTTGGAGAGGATCGAACTAGTGATCAGAGGAATGGATGGGACGGTGCCTGAGGCATCGCGCATCGCGTAGAGGTGGCGGTCAGCAGGCACGAGGGTCTCAGATTGACCCGTCAGGGCGAGGCCAATGTCTGTCAATTGGCTAGCAATCTTGCCTGGGCTCATATGGGTGGTGAATCCCGGGATCGACTCCAACTTATCAAGCGTGCCGCCGGTGTGACCCAATCCGCGGCCGGAGATCATCGGGACTGCGAGGCCGCACGCAACGACGATGGGCGCCAATGGAATGGAGATCTTGTCGCCCACTCCACCAGTGGAGTGCTTGTCCAACTTGGGCCGGCTGATAGCGGAAAGGTCGAGTACGTCGCCAGAGTCTCGCATTGCGAGCGTGAGAGATGTCAATTCGACTGAGTTCATACCTTGGAAGAGGATGGCCATGAGTAGTGCCGAGATTTGGTAATCGGGCAAAGAATCGTTGGTAACTCCAGCTACGAACGCTTGGATCTCTTCGTCGGTGAGGACTCCTCCGTCCCGTTTGCGTGTGATCATCTCAATCAGGTGCATCCGCACAGGTTACTGGCACTCGTGAGATGGTTGTTGTGAAGCGCCGGTAAAGTGGCGGTACATATTTTCGGGCTGTGGCGCAGCTTGGTTAGCGCGTTGGTCTGGGGGACCAAAGGTCGGAGGTTCAAATCCTCTCAGCCCGACAGAGACTGTGGCTGCTTATTCAGCCACAAACTTGAACTTGAACTTGAACTTGAACTTGAACTTGAACTTGAACTTGGACCTAGACAGAGACACCCCAAGGGTTATGGGCTGCCTTGGTCGTCGCTGTGGGCGTTGTCGGCAAGGCGCGATAGCGGCTCGCCGGTGAGGCGGAAGGTTGTCCAGCCTTCCATGGGGCCTGCGCCTAGGTTTTCGTAGAAGTCGATGGCAAGCTGGTTCCAGTCCAGCACTGCCCATTCGAGTCGCCCGCACTCTCTGAGGACGCAGATTCTGGCTAGCTCCGCCAGCAGCGCTTTACCGTGCCCGCCCCCTCGGGCAGACGGTTGGACATAGAGATCCTCGAGGTAGATCCCCGGCCTGCCGAGCCAAGTGGAGTAGTTGGGGAAGAACAAGGCGAAGCCGGCAGGCATTCCATCTTCTTCTGC
>CAXMPE010000162.1:0-4682 GCA_964195245.1 uncultured Verrucomicrobiales bacterium
ACAACGACGAAACAACAGCGACCACAACCGATCCCGCGTTATATCGGCGACTCCAGTAGCCGTCGATGTCATCTCGGCTCATCTCCAGAATCGAACCCCTCGCTCCCAGGATGGGCCGAGCCAAGTCGTGTCCTTCGTACATCAGCTGAGAGAACGTTTCGAAGAGGACGTCGTCCGGTTCATCCTCATTCATGTTGATTTCTTCAATAACGACATTGCGTTCGGAGTCAATTTCAACTTCGCGGAAGGCCGGCCTCTGGAGCATCTCCCCCAAGATGTCGAGACCCATGGCCATATCTTCGTCGAGCAACCGGGTCCAATAGCAGGTGTACTCCTTGGAGGTAAAGGCGTTGTACTGGGCGCCCACCGCATCGAGTGTCTCAGAGATATGGCGAGCACTCAGCTTCTCCGAGCCCTTGAAAAGAAGGTGTTCGAGGAAGTGACTAGCGCCGTCTTCGTTAGGCCGCTCGTCGCGCGTTCCAGTGTCAACCCAGCAACCAATAGCCGCCGAGCGGATACCAGCCATCTCTTCGGTGATAATGCGAAGCCCATTAGGCAGTGTGGTGAGAGAGTAGAAAGACATAAGAGTCCAGAAGTCTAGGTCAACACAGCACCTTCCCCATCCCCACTCCCACAAAAGCCCCTAAGACTCAGAAAGCAAACCCTTGAGCACCCACCAACCAAGCCACCACGGACCAAACGCCACCGCCCGAGCACCCCACCATCCCCAAAAAATCACCCGCCAAGCGAACCCCCACCCCACCAAGGCAGCACACGAGCTGTGAACCCTGGGTTGGGGTGCCAAGTCCGACCCACAGCTCCTCTCACAAAAGAGTTCCCAGTCTCCGAACCCAGGGTTCGTATCCCCCGATCTCTGGTTGGTTTGGGGTGCGATGGAGAGTCCCGATGGGTGTTGTGGTGCGCTGTGGGTTGCTCAGCGGTGCTGAGCGATGGAAGTGCCGACGCCTTTGACGATCGTGGTACGTCTTGGTTGGGCGGTTAGGTGGGCCGAGCGCGACGAACTCGGCTTGGTTGAAGGGTCGAGCGGTTTGGGGGTGTTAGCTGGATTCCCTTGCTGCCAGAAGGTCTCTGATCTGGGTTACAACCGTCTCAAGCCTTTCGACAATGTCACTGTTCGACAGGTGGATCAGTAGCCAACCATGGTCTTTGGCAAGAGCGAACTGCTCGGCTTGGCTCTCTGCCTTCCGGTGGCGGCCTCCACCGGTAAGCCGCACCCCGACACGAGCTTCTTGTGACGCTAGGTCGAAGAAGTGGCCGGGTTCCCACGGAATGCGGACCCTCGGCCGATCAAGCGGTAGTGAAATGTGATCAAAAGCTTCGCGAACAGTCTGCTTCCTGTTCCACATGGGGTTGGCACGCCTCTCATTGACATACCGCCTGATGTGGGCTGAACCAGGTTTGCCTCTACGACCCAGCGCACGCCATATCAAAACCACATCCGCATGGGAGAACCAGCCCTTGCGAACACCCTGATCCAACAGCTGCGCAGTCCGCTCATACCCCATCGAATACGATAAATCGACAATGGTGCGCAGCTTGTTGGTGACGACTAACTTGCCGTGTTCCTCAGTATGTGAAGCCTTCAAGTCGCGGTTCCGGTGGACTACCACCCCGTCCAACGAGTGTGTCGTAGACGAGTGCACGGTGACCACCGGCACCTCAGAGGAAAAGCCGTTGAACCCGTGGATCAACGCGGCAGCTTCATGAGACACCACCGCTCTCGGCAAGGTCCCAACAGCCTGCTTCAGGACACTGATTCGGTCATCGCGTTCTTCGAGAACATACACCCCACGGCTTCGGCGTTTCAGCTCTGCCTTTTTGACTACCTGAGCCCAGTCGGTGGCAGTAATCCCGCAATCACGCAACTGCGCCCAGAAAACAAGGCCGCCCATGTCCCACGCAAACTCCCACGCCAGCTTCAACTGCTCTTCCCACTTCATAGCAGCCAACAATGATGCCTAACGGTGACAAAAACGCGTTAAACAACGTAAAGCGCGAAAAACACTGCTGTGAACCCTGGGTTCACAGCAGAAACCAGCACATCGCGGAAGTTGGCGGGGGTTGTTTCGTGAGGTGGTGGTTAGGTGACTCTGGGGTTTGCGTCTGCGTAGGCCTGCCAGGACCTGGTGTCTGTGATCGCTGTGAGCGCCGAGACGGCTTGATCTACGTCTTGCATCGTGTTGTAGAGCGGGGCGAAGCCGAAGCGGATTCCGTTGGGTGGGCGGAAGTCTGGGATCACCGAGTGGTCGTTGATCAGGGCTTGATCGATGGCGAGGGCGTGCTTGTGGCCAAGAGTGATATGGGATCCGCGGTGTTGATGGGAGCGAGGTGAAAGGAGATCGAATCCTCGCGCACTCAGCGACTGGTCGAAGCCAGCCACGAATCGATCAGTGAGCTTCAGAGAAGCAGCTCGAATGTTGTCACGACCCGCTTCAAGGTGTAGGTCGAGCCCGGGCTCGATTAGCGCCATTGAAACGAGCGGAGGGGTGCCTGTCAGAAACCTTCTGATCGAAGAGGTCGGGGCAAAATCGGGGCTAAATGCGAAGGTGTCGTCGTGGCCCATCCATCCTTGAATCGGATTCTCAAGACGTTCGATGAGATCTTTTCTGACGTGGAGGAAGGCGGGAGCACCAGGTCCCCCGTTGAGGTACTTGTAGCAACACCCCACAGCGAGATCGGCTTCCGAGAGATCGACTGGCACGGAACCTGCGGTATGGGAAAGGTCCCACAGCACCATGGCACCAACCGCGTGAGCGGCGTCGGTGATGGCCTTGGTGTCGTAGGTGTAGCCCGAGTGGAAGGCAGTTGCCGAAAGCGTGATGAGCGCCACCGACTTGTCGAGCGACTCAAGCAATCCTTCGACCGGCCCATCGATCCCGTTCGACGCCACCACCTTCAAGTCATGGGTATCGCCGGCTGCTTGGTGCAATAGGTACAGGTCGCTGGGAAAGTTGAGGTCATCAGTAACAATCTTGGTCCTGCCCTTTTGAGTGGCGAGAGCAGCCGTCAAGAGTTTGTAGAGGTTCACCGAAGTGGAGTCAGCAATGACCGTCGTGCCTGGCTGAACCCCAACGATCTGGGCCACCTTGTCTCCTAAGCGCGCAGAAACGTCCATCCACCCCAAGTGCCAGCCTCTGATCAGATCTCGGGCCCATCCTTCGACGAGGTTCGCAGCGAGGTCCGCAGGGGCTAGCGGCATCCTTCCCAGTGAGTTGCCGTCAAGGTAGGTGACGTGAGGCTCGAGATGGGCGAAATGTTGTTTGAAGTGTTCAAGTCCGTGGGGCTGGGCTGTTTGCATCGTCACAGGATACCGCGGCGGCCTAGCTGGCTGGCTGGCTGGCTGGCTAGAAGTAGTAACGGCTTAACGTCTCAGCGACGCACGCAGGCTTGGTTTGCCCCTCAACTTCGACAGTCATGAGGTTCTTCACCTGAACCCCACCGTTTCCAACGTCGGTGACCTCGAGGACTTTGCGGTGAACACGAAGCCTTGAACCCACGGGGACAGGGCTCGGAAAACGAAGCCGTTCCATGCCGTAGTTGATTGCCATCTTGAGACCGTCAAGGGCCACCTCTACCTGTCCGCCCAAGTACGGAAGGAGCGACACCGTTAGATATCCGTGGGCGATAGTGCCTCCGAAGGGACCCGCCGCTGCCTTCTCGGGATCTACATGAATCCACTGATGGTCGAGCGTGGCGTTGGCAAAGGCATCGACCCGATCTTGATCCACTAGGAGCCAGTCACTGGTGCCTACGTCCTGGCCTTCAAGTGCTTTCAAAGCTGAAAAGCTCATCGTCTCTCCTATCGATCCAGTCAGAATCCTACTCGGGATGATCTGTTCTACTTTCAAGTAGCATTGGATGATGAGCACACCCACCCCGACGCCTAAACCACGCCGCTGGCCGACCATTCTCATGACCCTGTTCGTCGTCGTCATCGTGGGAAGCATCGCTGCTGTTGGCTATTTGGGGTCTCGTGTGCAAACCGTGGCTCGTGATGTATTGGAGACCGTACTTCCGCCAACAACCGAGTACACAGTGGCAAGCACCGTCGCTATCGAGACGCTGAGAGATCTTGCACGGCTGACAACCGTCGAACAGGTCGCCTACGTCACACTCGACAAGGGAACAGACCAAGGCTGGCTCACCTTCGCGACCGGCGACAGCGTGTCGCTCTTCGCTGTAGCCAGAATTGGAGCCGGGATCGACCTCGGAAAGCTGCAGCAGAGCGATATCCAGTCCGATCCGATCACCGGCTCAATCACCATCAGGCTCCCCGACGCTGAAGTTCAATATGTGGCTATCGACAACGAGGCCACCCACGTATATGACCGCGACACCGGGATTCTCACAAAGGGGGACCCTCAGCTGGAGACCGAGGCTCGCCGAGCGGCCGACGAGATCCTCCTAGCTCAAGCGCTGGAAGCTGGCATTCTCGAAGAGGCGGAAACCTCCGCGATTATCGTCCTGTCTGACTTCTTGGCGGCTCTTGGCTATACCGATATCAACATCGTCCCCTGACCTGACACGAGAGCGCTCGGGAACGATCGTCACCCCGGCTTGACACGTGTGAGAGAATGCTGGCTTATGTCGCGTTCTCAACACCACAGCTCGATGCTCACTGAAATCCTCCCGCCGGAGGAACGCACCATCGAAGCCATCGT
>CAXMPE010000163.1:0-5350 GCA_964195245.1 uncultured Verrucomicrobiales bacterium
ATGGGGCCTATTCGCATTGCTCAACTCGAACATTGGCCGGCTGATGTGGTGGCTAGCTACCTGTTTGGCTCGGCGTTCTTGGTGGTTGTCATATTGCTCGTGACGGTACTGGAGAGGTGGTGGGAAAGGGTTAGCCGAACCGATCCGAGCCTTCCAGAGGGTCTATCTCGCGTATCGGGTAGGACTCAGTAGTAAGGCCCTTTTGATCATGGGGCCGAAGGTGGCGCACCCGGAGGGACTTGAACCCCCAACCTTCTGATCCGTAATCACATTGGTGTCATGTCGTCTAGACGCACCTAGCGTCGAATAGCCACGTTCTCTAAGGGTGCAGCGGTCTTCTGGTGGTGTATGACAACGTCCTGTACAAGGGCTTTGTCCTGAGTATGGCTACAGGTATGGCTACAGACTCAGTGGGGATTAGCACCGCCAATTCCTCGGTTGGAAGAGAACGCCCAGGCTGAGGAGTGGCCAGGCGGGCGGTTTCGGCTAATGATGTGAACTTGAGGCCGTAACCTCGCCCATATACGGCAATGTGTGCGGCTGAGCGGGGCGCGTATGTGCCGTTATGTGCGCGTCCAGCCGTGTGTCTGCGAGGCTTCAAGCAGCGCTAGGTGCGTTTCCGTAGGAGAGGATCACGGTGCCCTCGTGGCCGTGCGGCGTGGATGTCAACAACCGAGCCAGTTCACCAAGAATGGAAGCCACCTCTCCAGATGCAGTCTGGTAATCGTCCTCGGACTGGTAGGCGGCGATGATCATCCCTTCGCCGTCCCCAGTCTTCGCGAGTTCGGCAAACAGCAACCCGGCAACTGCCTCGACTCGATCCTTCATCGACTCGGCCAGAGACACAACATCGTCGTAGCGGTCTTCGCTCCAGTGGAGCCGGGTCATTCTGTAGTACATCTCTTCTCCTCATCAGTCGTTCTAGGTTCGATCCCGACGGGCTCGACGGCTGAGGTCAACGTGGTATGGATCACCTCAGACAGAGCGAGTGCGGGTAGCCAACATTATGCACGACGCCTAGCGGGCGTGCATATGAACAGGTGGCTGCTGGGGAGATCGACATCTACGCCCACGAGACGCTGATGGATGGTGTGATCAATTGGGCGAGCACTGGGGGACCGATCGAGGTGCGTCGGACTTCGTACACAGCTGGCGCTCTGTTGGCCCCGTCAAGGCTGCGACCGCAATCGACAAAGATGCGTTCGTCTACGAGATGTCGAACCCATCCCGCTTTTCGGGTTGTGACCCCTGAAGTAGAAAGACCCCTTGTTTGTGGGGTCTCTGCTGGCACACCCGGAGGGACTTGAACCCCCAACCTTCTGATCCGTAACGGCTCTATCCGGTTGGTTCGGGGGCATGGAACATGAAAGTTGTTCCGACATTGCTCGGGACATAGGCATCGGGCAGCACGTGGCCGAGTGTCTGGATGGCCTTCCAGCCCGTACAGTGGCCTGGAACAACTAAGTCGGGTTGGAAATCGACGAACCCTTGGATCGTGGAAGGAGTAATCGGCTCGAACAAACCTCCCGACAAGTGGAGCCCGCCGATGAATCCGTGTATGTGGTCAATGCCGGTGACCTTTCGAGCGTGGTGAAGCACGTTGATAACTCCGGAGTGGCTACAGCTCGAGAGCACAACGAGTCCCTTTCCTCGCACGTTCACCACAATCGCCTGGTCGTCCCAGGTCCAGGCGTCCGGCTCCCAGCGCCCATCGTCGCCGAGGGCTTGCTGGATCGGGAAGCCCTTCTCAAACTCCGTCACCCGGTCGATTTGGCCGGTAACCAAGACCGACCCCCCAAGAAGTACTGATGGTCCCAGTTCCTCTACCACCTGCCATCCTTCCCGGTCGAGATCGTTGTGGCTTGGAGGAGGTAGTCGTGTTTCGGTGCCGGTCGGAAACACAATCTTCCGCTCTCGCCACGCGTGTGGATGAACGATCAGCGGCATCGAGCCGCGTACACGACCGAACAAGCCCTCTAATCCTCCGTGATGATCAGCGTGGCCGTGTGACAGGACCACCGCTCGATAGTCCCTGGGGTCTAAGCCAAGGACGTCGAGGTTGTGCATCGTGGAGTCTTTTGACAAGCCAGCGTCATACAGGATCTTGTCGGTGTGGCCGCCTCGGGTCACCGCGATAGAAAGCGAATATCCATGTTCAGCCCTGAGCTGGTCACCCTCTGCGAAGGTGGCGGGGAAGGTCGGCCTCATTGCTGTGTCTGTTGAGGGGGTCAGAAGGTCGATCGAATTATCCATCACCACGGTCACTTCAAGCCCGTCAACTGGTGCCAGTGTGACACTCTCGCTCATTTCAACCCCCGTTCTGGAACAGAGTCACCCTATCAGGGCAATGCGCCACGATCAGGAACTACTGATTACGCCGGCTCAGCGAGCGGGGAACTTCCCCTTCTTAGCTCAAACAAGCGAGTTAGAGGAGCGCTAGGTTGGACCGACCCGGCGAATGCATCGATGGTCCAATGGCTACACGCGGGCGGTTTTGCCGGTGGCCGTGACTCTGTACCGATTGGCGAAAGCCCTGTATTCATAGGCCTTCTTCGCACACCCGGAGGGACTTGAACCCCCAACCTTCTGATCCGTAATCACATCGGTGTCATCTCGTCTAGACAAGCGGAGTGTGGATTAGCCACATTCTCTACGGTTTCTGTGGTCTGGTCGAGGTGTCTGACAACGTTCTGTGTAAGCGTGTTGTCTTGAGTTTGGCTACACCTTTGGCTACAGCTTCGAAGGGGCAAAGTCGTAGGCGACTCCTTCCAGACCGACGGGAAACGTCTACAAAGAGTTGTCTCCTTGGCATCCCATTGCCGAGAAAGTTGGAAACGACCATAACTTTCTTGCCCTCTCACTCGTCTACCTAGAGAAGAGAAATACTGACACAGGAAGGACCCTGAACGTGTGGCTAATCTCAACGCCATCGAACTCGACCCCATCGAACGCTTCTACCGAGCACATGCGAACGCGGTCTACGCGTTCTTGGTGTCGCTCTGTCGAGACCCGATCTGGGCGGAGGATCTGATGCAAGACACCTTCGTGAAAGCTACTAGGTCGATGGGCGGCTACCGAGGAGGAAATCCCCGATCGTGGCTGTTCTCGATCGCTCGATCGGTCTTCATCGACGACACGCGACGCCGAAGAGCGATTCCGGTCGCCGAGATCGAAGACGAAGGTGTGGTCGATACCGATGTCACCGAGGTCCTCCTCATCGAGCAATCACTGTCCAGGTTGCCCGAACGGCAGCGGACCGCACTCCTGCTATCAGACCAGGCAGGTTTGACCTACGCCGAGGTCGCCGAAGCGATCGGATGCTCAAATGCTGCTGTGAAAGTACTCATCCACCGAGCCAGACTGTCGTTTAGGGCTCACCATTTGGAGGCCAACCTATGAACCATCAGCAAGCTCAAGAACTGCTCGAAGAATACGCGGACGATCAACTCGACCAAGCGGTCCGCGATGAACTCGAAGAGCACCTCGTTGGGTGTTCACAATGTCGATCAATTCTCGACGATGTCGCCCCGGTGGATCTGGACGCATTCGGTACCATCGACGTCGATGAGCGAACACTGCGGCGTTCGGTTCGGCGGGCCCTCTGGCGTACGGTGATTGACGCCGCTGGCATGCTCATCGTTCTCGTCGTGGGCATAGCGGTGATTTCGAACTTCATTGTCCACCCCCTCCTGCTCGATAGGGGCGGACGGTCGGCGGCGGTTGCCCGAGCAACGTTCGACGTTGCCAGCATGTTCAATCAGGGAGCGTTCGTCGATGAGTTCACCATCGACTCAGGTGCGTTTGATCGGAGCTTCACGGCTACGGTACAGATACCGGTTGGGGCCAGCACGGCGGACCTTGGCACGGTGTCGTCTCGAATCGGTCTCTTCACATCCGGGGGGAACACGATCTGGCCTTACGTCGACTCCGACTCAGGGTTCAGGGGAGTTGCCCAAGACCTACTTGCCCGGCTGGGTGATGGGGCGGTTGCCACCGTGTCCGTCGAGTTCTTCCCGCCGATTACTGTTGACCAGGCGCAATTGCTGGCAGACGATCCCGGCTCTGACGTGAGCGTGGTGTGGGCTGGGTTCCTTCTCTCGGAAGCTGCCCCAGAAATTGCTGCTCTAGATCCACTTCGCATGCTGGGATACTCGACGTGCGTCGGAACCGACCATATCCCTCCCAGCCTGTTTGCTAGCTCCTCGGCCAGTGCAGGCGGAGACTTTGGATCGAGGTCTGCATCAGTGCACAACGCTCTACAAGAGGTCCGCCGCTCACTCAGTCACCTCGCCGAGCACCCGGATGTGGCTGCGCAACTCTTTGAAGGGAGCGGGGAGCCAGTTCAGCGGTCTGCTACTTACCTGGCCAGTACTGACCCGCTGGTGGAACGACTGGTGGTTACCGGGCCGACAGACGAAATCCTGAAGTTTTTCGAAGAGACTGGCAGCAAGAACGGTGTGGTATTGGCTGTGGACTTTTACAACTGGTCCGGCCCCGTGTGTGGACGGTGACATCTCGAAGACCAACCGCCTTGGCTGGAACCTCCCCAAAGGGCTCTTGGCTACAGGACGGTCTCGTGGGAGCGCTTTGGGCGGCAGCTCATGCGGAAGAAACCCTGTATCGATAGGGTTTCTTGGCACACCCCAGGGACTTGACCCCCAACCTTCTGATCCGTAATCACATTGACTTCATGTCGTCTAGACACGTGCAGTGCGGATTAGCCACGTTTTCTAGGAGTTTTGTGGTCTCGGCTATGCCATTGCGTGGCCGCAGCGCGACCGTGGCGACTGTAGAATCAGTGCTATGCGATCACGCGGGAGGCGGGGGTAACTGTGACGAGTGACAAGTTCCTGACTCGTGTGTGGAACAACCGGCTGACGATCCTGCTGGGCCTCCCGACTCTGGTCTGGGGTGTCGTCGCTCTGGCCACCCCAGTGTTGTCGGATCTGGCGGCCTTTGTTGGCATGGTTGCGTTCGCCGCCGTCTACTGACCGTCCGTGGAGTACCACTCCACCCGGCGGTTCGCCTGGGAACGCGAGAAGACTGGCGGTGACCCGCGGAAGCTCGGGATCGGCCACCCGTACACTTGGATTCTCATCGTGTACAACGCGGTCTATTGGGTCCCAATGGTCCTGCCGTGGACGTCGTGGATGAGCTACCGAGACGGAGTCATCGGCCTGGTCATCCTCATTGGCGTTCGAGCGACGGCCAACCTGTATCGAAACAACTTCATGACACTCGAGCAAGCGGAAGTATTTCCACTGAGGATTCCTTAGAAGGTTGTGGCCTGCCCCGACTGGTTGCCGGAGCAGGCGAACGCCGCCAAGGTAGTTGCGAACCTCACTCAGAC
>CAXMPE010000164.1:0-2633 GCA_964195245.1 uncultured Verrucomicrobiales bacterium
CCGTCAAACTTGGACCAGTACACGTCGAGGTAGCGTTGATCGTCTCCGTAAACGCCCCGCAACATAGACGGCCATGGCCTCCGAATCGCGAGCAGGCCCCCTCCTCCGAGCGGGACAGAGTTACCTTCGTCATCTACAACATCAACGAGGGTCCCAGGAAACGAGAGGGTCGCGGATCCAGGCTTAGTCGTGACGACTCCTGGGAGGGGGGTGATCATGATCCCCCCTGTTTCGGTTTGCCACCAGGTGTCGACAATGGGACACGTGCCGCCGCCGATGTGCTCGTCATACCAGATCCAAGCCTCAGGATTGATCGGTTCGCCGACTGTACCCAAGACCCGCAACGATGAGAGATCATGTTTTGCTGGGTGCTCATCCCCCCATTTCATGAAGGCACGGATGGCAGTGGGTGCGGTGTAGAAGATGGTGACTCCGTACCGCTCGATGATGTCCCACAGTCGATCGTCCTCTGGGAAGTTGGGCGCGCCTTCGTACATCACGCCGGTTGTGTGGTTGGCGAGCGGGCCGTAGACGATATAGGTGTGTCCAGTTACCCAACCGATGTCGGCGGCGCACCAATACACGTCGTCCGGCTTGATATCGAACACCAGGCTGTGGGTTGTTGCAGCTCCGGTGAGATAGCCGCCTTGGGTATGGACGATCCCCTTAGGTGTGCCGGTAGTGCCTGAGGTATAGAGGATGAACAGGAGGTCCTCAGCGTTCATCCTTTCGGGTTCACAGACGATTGACTGGCCGCTGACCGCATCGTCCCACCAAACGTCACGACCTTCGGTCATGTCGATGTCGATACCTGTCCTGTTGACCACGACGACGTTGGTGACGGTCGTTGTTCGATCCACGGCCTTGTCAGCGTTTGGCTTTAGGGGGACAACGCTGCCGCGCCGCCAAGCCCCGTCTTGGGTGATGACAACTTTCGCCTGTGCGTCCTCGATTCTGCTGGCGAGGGCGTCCACAGAGAAGCCGCCGAAGACCACCGAATGAGCGGCGCCAATCCGTGCGCAGGCAAGCATTGCGATCGGTAGTTCGGGGATCATCCCCATGTAGATAGCAATACGATCTCCTCGCTCTACTCCCATCGCTTTGAGAGCGTTCGCGAACTGGCAGACCTCATCGAGCAGAGCGGAGTAGGTGATGATGCGCTTGTCGCCGGGCTCACCCTCCCAGTGGTAGGCGACCTTGTCTCCTCCACCGTTGTTGACATGGCGGTCGAGGCAGTTGTAGCTGAGGTTTAGTTCTCCGTCGGAGAACCACTTGTAAAAAGGAGCGGCTGAGTCGTCGAGGATGACAGTGGGATCCTTGTACCAAGAGACACGTTCGAGGGCTTGGGTCTGCCACCAACCCAGCCAGTCCTTTTCGGCCTCCTGGTGGATACCGGGTTGGGCGTTGGCTTGTGCTGTGAACGCAGCTGAGGGCGGGAATTCTCGATCCTCAGCTAGTAGGTTTTCGAGCGTCTCCGACATACTTCATCCTCCGTGGGTTCCCAGCGTTCTCTCAATGATAAACCGGACGGGGTAACAGCCCCCTCCCTGCACGAAAGTTCTGAAGGTAGGGCACAATGGACCCATGGATGTGGCGGTTGAACTGGTTGATGGGTATCTCAGAATGACTGGGTATTTCACGATGACTGAGTTCGATATCCAGCGGAAGACCAAATCTGGCGAGTACATCACTGTTACCGACGTTGATATGGTGGCGTTGCGGTTCCCGGGTAGGACCCTTGCTGCAGATGTGCACGACGGTGATGACGCTGAACTATTGCTCTTAGACGATGAAGTACTTCAACTTGAGCCAGATATGATCGATGTGATCATTGGTGAGGTGAAACAAGGCGAGGCTCTGATCAACAACGGTCTCAAGAGTCACGAAGCCCTCCACTCGGTGTTGAGTCGGTTGGAGTGGCTCTATGAAGAGGGCGTGGATCCTGTTATCGCTGACCTCCAGCGAGACAGCGTTTCCTATGTTGAGGCGCGTGGTGGCGGCGCACTGAGGACACGGCTCGTTGCCTTCGGGCAAGCGGAGCAGAACAGCCTGCACACGATCAGTTTGCACCACATCATCAGCAAGATGTCTGAGTTCATGAAGTTGTACGAGGACGTCCTGAAACCAGCAATCTTTTCAGAACTGGTACCAGCCTTCATGCGCTTGGTAGCAAAGACGGGCTTCGAGCTTTCGCGGGAGCCCGACTGAGAAGCTTGCTAGACCTAGGGTCTAGAGCTGCTCGATGTAGGCAGCTGCTCGCTTGATCGCTCGCTCAGCAGCAGGACCCTCAGCGACGAGATCTGGCAGATCCTTCAGTTCGGATCTTCGGACGACGAGGCGACACCAGTCAATGGCGGGTCCCTTGATGCGGTCTGCGCCTTCTGGTCCAAAGACCCACTTGGCGTAACCCGGGCCCATCACTTCGAGACGGACCGGCTCGTACTCTTCACCGGCTTGGGCGAACACAGTCTGAAGGAGGTGGTGACCTAAAAAGGCTACGTGCTGGAGCCGAGGTGTTTCGATAATGGTCTCCTCGTCGCCGTAGAGGTCCCAAACGTCTAGACCGTGAGCCCAGGTTTCCATAATGCGATACGTGGCCATCATCTTGGCGGAGACGTCGCCACCGAACCAGT
>CAXMPE010000165.1:0-2850 GCA_964195245.1 uncultured Verrucomicrobiales bacterium
CTGCACCCTTGTAGTTGGGCCAGCCGATGATGAAACGAGGCTCGTACCCGTAGCCGCTCATTCCGTAGTTTCCCGCGCCGTACGAAGCACCTGCCATGAGGGCGATGTGGGGGACTTCAGAGTTGGCCACTGCGTTGATCATCTTGGCTCCGTCCTTGATGATTCCTCGCTGCTCATACTCCTTGCCCACCATGTAGCCGGTCACGTTGTGGATGAAGAGGATGGGCTGGTTGTATTGGTTGCAGAGCTGGATGAACTCTGTGGACTTTTCTGCTTCTTCGGAGAAGATCACACCTTGTTGATTAGCGATGATGCCCACCGAGTAGCCGTGGATCCTTGCCCACCCGGTGATGATCGATGTGCCGTAGGCCGCCTTGTACTCGTCGAAGTCTGAAGAGTCGACGATCCGAGCGATCACCTCCCGCATGTCGAAGGGTGTCTTGAGGTCGGTGGGGATGAGCCCGAGGAGTTCTTCTGGGTCGGCAAGCGGTGGCGTAGAGGAACCTGGCTCTGGGCCGAGCTTCTGCCAATTGAGGTGACCAATGATGTCTCTACCCATCCTGATGGCCTCGTGCTCATCTGCTGCGTAGTAATCCCCAAGCCCCGAGATAGTGGAGTGCATGTGGGCCCCGCCGAGCTCTTCGTCGGTGGCTTCTTCACCGGTAGCCATCTTCACCAGCGGTGGGCCGCCGAGGAATACCTTTGAGCGGTCTTTGACCAGAACTGCGTAGTCACACATCCCGGGCACGTAGGCCCCACCAGCGGTTGAGCTCCCAAAGACGAGAGCGACCGTTGGGATACCTGACTTCGAGAGTTGCGTCAGGTTGCGGAACCATTTGCCCCCAGGAAGCCACACATCGGCCTGAGTAGGTAAGTCAGCTCCGCCCGACTCGACGAGGTTGATGAGCGGGAGGCGGTTGGCTCTTGCAATGTCTTGGAGGCGAAGCGTCTTCGAGAGGGTGACGGGGTTCGATGATCCTCCTCTGATGGTTGGGTCATGCCCAGAGATCGCGCATTCGACTCCGTTGACCACGCCAATACCGGTGACGCAGCTCGCTGAAAGCGGGAAGTTCTGTCCCCATGCAGCGAGAGGGGAGAGCTCGAGGAAGGGACTGTCCCTGTCGAGCAGCAGTTCTAGACGTTCGCGTACGAGGAGCTTGCCTCGTTTTCGATGCCGCTCGATGTACTTGTCGCCACCCCCAGCCCGCGACTGAGACATGAGGGTTTCGAACTCTTCGAGAAGGGCAGTGTTTGCCGCGACGTTGGAACGGAAGGGCTCAGCGTTACGGTCAACCTGTGAGTGAATGCGAGGCATACGTGCGACGATAGTGCCCTCAGGGTAGGAGCCCTCGTGGATCCGGCATTCTCCTACTTGTGGCGGACAATTGTTCAACTTGGCGCGGATTGGTTTGGTAGCCTCGTATCGAAGAAAGAAGCAGGGCTCCTTTCGCTTCAGCCCAGGTCGTTGCCGGAGCCAACCTGGCGTTCCTGCGGAGACTTGACCAAGATGTGCTCGATGTAGTGATGGATCGACTCCAAATAAGAGACTTCCGTGTCGCGCTCCATGGACAGGTAGTAGCGATGTTCAAGCAGTTGATGGAACACCTCTGCTGGTTCGAGTCGCTCGAGCAGCTCTGGGGGAATGGACTCAACCACCGGCTCGTATACGTTGGCTAGCCACTGAGCCGCGGCGACGGCTTCTGGAACCGGCTTGCCTGCCTCATGAGATAACCAAGCCCGGTGTTGGGCTATGTCTCCAAGGAGGCGGCGAGCTTGATTCTCTTGAACCTCGAGCCCAGTGCGGCGTCTTAGCGATCGGATGTGGTGGCCTTCCTCGACCAAGACTGGCTTGATTCTCAAGCGCTCTCCGTTCCGAGAAATCGAGAGCTCCTCCACATCAAATCCAAGCTCGTTGATCGCGCGGACTCGCTGGTCAATGCGCCAACGCTCGTTGACAGAGAATTCTTCTTCCCGGTGGAGCTCTGTCCACAGTGACTCGTATCGGTGCCGGAGAGTCCTAGCAACCTCGAACGGATCGACCTCCTCCGGTACTCGACCTTCGATCTGGAGATCGATAAGGCCCCCAACAACGTTCTCCTCAGCGATCTCCATGTCGTACTCACGCATGGCATCGCTGATTGTGGCTCTGTTTTCTGCTGTTTCGGCATCCACCATGTATGCCATGAATGCGCCGGCGTCTCTCCGGAGCAGGATGTTTGAGAGTGAACAGTCTCCCCAAAAAACGTTATTGAGGTGGAGGCGGACGAGGAGTACTACCGCGGCGTTGATGAGATTGTTGGCCAAAGCTGGTTCATCTCGACCGAGGATGTAGAGATAGGGCAGGGAGAAGTCGAGATAGCGGGTAATGAGCATTGCCCGGCCATCTTCGCCCCACGAGACGACTCCAACTGCATCGACAACCGGCAGATGGTCTGCCTTCAACTCACGGAGAATGTCGAACTCCTCTTGAGCTACCGCAAGCTCGGTCTCTTTGAGTGCGTAGACACGATTGTCGTAGCGCACGAAACGCACAACGTGGCGACTCGCTCCATGGGCCATTTTCACCATCCGTGGGTGATCCCAGTCATCGAGCGGCACCCCCCAGGGGAGATCAAGGAAGTCGGGGTGACCGACACGGCCAACGATGTGCAGTTCGATGTTTTCGACAGTCACGAACGGTCTCGCGTGGGGTCCGGCAACGGGGTTCTGAGTCCTGCCGTGAGGTGAAGTTCAGTCATCGATGGGAATGGTATAGCTTTGAGAATATTGCCGAGAAGAGTGGATCCCGTACCGCAAGTGCTTGCTTCTTTGTGGAAAGTGGCGTCGATGTGGCGCGTGAAGAAGACTGAT
>CAXMPE010000166.1:0-6069 GCA_964195245.1 uncultured Verrucomicrobiales bacterium
ATGTGAGCAACCAACTCTTGAGGTGCTCGGGCGGTTGCTGCGAGCATCGCCCTGACTCTCTCCGGCGTTGGCGGGACAGCTGGTAGGCCGTCAGCCCACCCTCTTGTAAACATCGCTTCGTGTGGGTCTTCTTCGGAGCCAAGTTCGAGAGTTCGAGAACTGAAGACTTCCTGCCCTTCATCTTGGGCAGTGAGACGAGCGTGCGTTGCAGGGTCTTGCGTCATGGACCCACAGCCCGGCCGATGCGGCGGCAGGTCTTCTCCGAGCTGAGGTAGGCCGGTTGTATCGCGCCAGGCCGCTCGGTCCCAGCCGATAGTGAGCTGGGTGGCTGTCGCGTTGGTGACTTGATACAGGGTGGGTGTCACCTCGGTGCCGAGCTCCCATGAAAGCGCCAATGACGAATCGTCAAGAGGTGTCAACTCGCTTGGCCATCCAGGTTGGTCCTGCACCGCGACGGTCAGCGTCTGTTGCTTTGCTAGCTCAACCAGCGCAGGCAGAACCGTATGGCAAGTTTCGCACTCCTCTTTGACGATGACGAGGAGACCATCTGGCACGTCGCTCAGTAACATCGCCCCACCCTAGAGGAACGATCAATTGAAGGCGTGGGGCCTAGAGCTCAAGCAACGCCAGAAGATCTTCGCCGTACGCCTCGATCTTGCCGGGGCCAATGCCGGTGATTTCTAGCAGGGCCCGCTCGGTCGTCGGGCGTTGGGACGCAAGTTCCATAATGCTGGAATCGTGCAGGATGACGTAGGCCGGCATTCCCTTTTGGGTGGCCGTTGCGCGACGCCACTCTTTCAGGCGGGTGATGAGGCTCTCGTCCACGAGGCTTGGCGTGTCGGGGCTGGAACGCACGAGTGAGCCGCTGCGGCCATCGACCAGCGAGACATGTTGACCCCAGTGAAGTCGCACAGCGGCTGCGCTTCCGACGATCTGAGCTAGGGCCCCATCCTCATCGATCTCGCTGATGGCGGCCTCGTACCCGCCACTCATTCGCACTCGGTCTCCTTCAGTAACGCTGATGCCCTTGGCGGGTCGCTGCGGCGGCGCCGCACTCGCTGGCTCTTGGCGGTCTTGGGTGAGTTCGGTGAGAAACGGAGAAGGTTCGGTCTCGTCAGCGAAGAGGCGAACCTGCCTGCGTCCCCGGGTGATCCCAACGTGGAGGATGCGTCGTTCTTCCTCTCGATCATCAGCAAGTCGGTGGGGCATCGCTCGTCGGTCGACGCCAAAGATCAGCACGTTGTCCCACTCTGCGCCCTTGACTCTGTGGATGGTGGCAAGGTGGACCCCTTCGGGGTTGGAGGGTGTTGAATTGAGTGTGTTCAGCCAGGTTTCGAACGTCACTGGATCGTCGTGCAACGCAGATAGCCGCTCTAGGGCTACGAGGTCATCGCCATGGGCGGAGTTGGCAGCGGTGCGACGCTTGTCGAGCAGCTCGGCCGATTCAGAGAGACCCAAGGTATGGAGAATGGTTTGCATCGCCGCAGCAGTAGTACCTCCAACCTTGCGCGACACCATGGCGATGTTGTCACAGAAGAGATCCCAAGATGCAGCCTTCTTACCGGACAGGTCGGTCCCAAGCGCGCGGAGTTGGGTGATGCTGAGGGTGCTGTGACCTTCGAGTCGCCGTTCGGCTTCGCGTACGAGTCCGCTCCGAGGGCGGCGGACCGCTCGCATGAGGTCAGCCCTGTGGAGCCGGTCTGGATCGAGGCCGAGCTTCAGCCATGACAGACTCGCGGCCACGGCGGTCCGCCCCAAGAACGGTGGCATGTTGACAGCTGCGTCGATGCCCCGGAGTCGCAGCGCTGCGACCACGGGAAGCAACGCGGTGTTCACCCTCGTGAGCACCGCTATTTGGGACGGGGCGGATCCTGCAGTAATCCAGTCCTCGATCTGCTGGGCAGCTGCCTCGGCGATTCGGGATTGCGGATGGAGTTGGACGCCCAAGCCCTCATCGTCGTTGCGAGCGCCCGGCCCAGCTTCGATGTCCTTGTCGACGCGTTTCGAGTTGTAGGTGAGCAAGTGGCTGGCTGCTGCAACCACCGGAACCGGGCACCGGTAGTTGGTCTGCAGTGAGCGTAGGACCGCCCCAGGGAAGAGGTCCTTGTAGTCGATGAGGTACGCCGGGTCAGCACCTATGTATCCGTAGATGGTCTGGTCGTCATCGCCAACACCAAAGACTTGAAGGCTGGGCGATGCCACCAACCTCAGGAGAAGAAGAAAAGCGGGTGTGAGGTCTTGGAACTCATCAACCAACACGTGACGGCAATGTTGCTGCCAGTGGGAGCGTTGTTCGGGTTGTCGGAGAAGGATCTCTATTGCCTGGTACACCATCTCCTCGAAGTCGAGCGCTCTTCTCGACGCCATGAGCTCCCGGAACTGATCGAAGACATTGCGGAAGTTAGGGACGTCGTCGCGCGATAACTCAACTTCGGCTGGTGCAACTAATCCGAGGCGAACTTCGGTGGCAGCTTCAATGAACGGGGCGATGGGGTCGACGTTGGGACGAGGGATAGTCCTTGCCAAACCTGAGATGACGCTGCGGACCTCCGCCTCGTTTAGGACCTTGGGGGAGTGGCCGAGCGCTTTGGTTACGATCCCAAAGGCAAGGCTATGGAAGGTGCGAACGTGCAGCCCGCGCCCGTCGGCTCCCAACCGCTCTTCGAGCTCTAGCTGGGCTTTTTTGTTGTACGCCAGCACCGTGATGAGTGATCGTTGGACATTCTGTTCGTTGACCAAGTGGCCGACCCGGGCCACCATCGTTCTTGTCTTGCCTGATCCGGCTGGGGCAATGATTCTGGCAGCGGGGAGAGGCGCCAGTACAGCAGCCGCTTGGTCCTCGTCGAGGCCAACGGCGGCATTCTCCTGAACCTGCATCGGTTCCACAGAGAGCTCACCGAGCTCGATGGACTCCGCGTGGATGGTATCAACGCCTTCAGGGGCGGTCCCCCGGGGTCCGCCATCGATCCAATACTCCGAACCGTCGACACGACTGTCAGCTGTTGCGCTTGATTCGGCTCCGAGCTTCTTCGCTTTGTGGGCCCACCACCAAATGATCTCGTCAGTTCGGCCGTCGTATGTATTACGCCACAACACGAACTGCAGTCGTTCTAGGAGGAAGGTGAATCCACCGCCAAGCTCCCATGGTGCGAGCCGGGTGGATTGGGGCTCACGGAGGATCGAGGGGTCGACGAACAATTGAGCTACGAAGGGAGTCCGCTTAGACCAAAGCTCGTGGAGTTCAGAGACCACCAGCTCCAGTTTCGGCGGGTTCTCTAGTAGCGCTTTGTCGATGGCGTACGTGGGCGCGCTAGCCCAGGCTTCGGGAATGTGTGAGCCCTGTGAAACAACAAGAGAACGCCCCAAAGCGATGGGAGCTATGTTGGTTGGAGATGAAGTGGCGGGGGCTGGCACGGATGTAGCGTACCGCGACCGGGTGACAGAACTCGAAGACCCTTGGGCGGCGCTTGGGAAGCCTAGGTGGGCTGTCTAGCCGCCGAATCGCTCGGAGAAGACGACTTCCTCAGCAGGCTTGCGCCCTCCGAATTTCGCTGGCGTAGCTTCATCGCTCGGATAGCCGAGTGTGACCGCGTATCGGCAGCGCCAGCCTTCGGGAAGGTCTAGGGTCGCTGCGGCGAGCTCTTCGCGATGCAGAGTGATTGGGCAGCTTGCCACTCCGAGCGCCTGGGCAGCGAGCATGATGTTCTGCGCCGCCTTCCCGATGTCGAACTCGTACCCCATGGGAGCCATGGCGATGGCGATGGCGATGGGGGCGGCTAAGAGCGGGACGGTGAAGTCGCCTGCTTTGCTGAGTTCGGTTTTCTGGTCGCCGGTGACTGTGATGAACGCCCAGTTCTGGTTGTTTTTCGAACTCCCGGTCCATCGCGCTACTTCTAGGATGTCGTTGAGATCCTGCTCGCTGAGCGGCTCGGGCTTGGTCTGTCGGATGGCTTTGAGGTCTCTGATTGCTTCGTACTGTGACTTGGACATGGGCTGACATTAGCGCATGTGGAAACGTGGTGGTTCGGGTCTGATGGAAGCGCTTCCACCTCGCCTGATCATCAGGCATATCGGGGAGATGCGCCTCGGCGCCGCCATCTGCGACATAGTGTCGAGACCTTTGTTCCTAGGCGTTTACCGACACACTGTCAGAACCGTGTGGTGAAAATCCCGAGTTCGAAGAGAATTGTCCGTACTTTAGGAAGCGGTTCCAATAAACGACGAGGAATTTCGTGAAAGAGCTTGACGTAGAGATCCGGAGTCTGGTTAGATACAGGCAGGAGTTCTTCCGTACTGACCGCGGGAGCTCTCTTAGAGAAAGTCCCTGTTCTGACCGCGGGGGCTTTCTTGCTTTTGTCGCTAGGAACGGGCTCCAACCGTTAGGTCACTGCGAAGGTGTGTCCTCAATGCACGTCGACAATTCCTCAAAGTCGAGGTCCGCAGCAGGCAGCCCAAGCAGCTGCTCATTGAAGAACGACGCCAGATGGTCTTCAATGATGCGATCCATGCGCTCAGCTGGGAGCGGACTCGGCCGCTTCAGGTAATCAGCCAGCGGCGAGATGTGGCTGAGGAGCATGAAGTCCCGATGTGTCGACCCAACGACGCAGTAGAGGGGGCTCTTTTCGTCTGTTGCGTCCCACAGCTCCTGAAGGCGAACTTCGTTGGTCAGTTTTGTCCATGCTTCACTCCGCAGAACCATGGAGGGCACAGGGAGGCCCGCTGAGATGTATTGGCTATCCACGGGTTCGACCCACGGGTCCAAGCCCAAATAGGCAACGCATCGAGCGTCATCGCTGCACACTTCAACAGCTGCGCCCCCGCCTGTGGAATGTCCGTAGATGCCCACTTCACCGACGTTCATTCGATGTGCCAAGAACGCGAGCTCGGGGTGGCCACCGGCGTTAACCGTGGCAAGTTCGTCGAGTACAAAGTCGATGTCGGCAGCGAAGGTGTCGATCATTGTGATCGCTCGTTCTTCGTAGACGTCTTGAGTTACGGTTCCGTAGAGCGGCAGCGCGTCGGGGTCAATGGGTGCAGGGGTTCCGTCAGCGAGCGTTGAGCTGAGTGCGAGGTAGGTGTGATCGATTGCTACCACGATGAAGCCTTCGCTGGCCAGGCGCTCGGCTTGGGTCAACGCGATTGTGCGAAACCCGCCCCATCCGTGGCTGTAGACAACCACCGGATACTCAAGTCGAGCCTGTGAGAGTTCTGCGCCGAGGTACGAGTTGGTATCGGAGTAGATCAGGTGGTCGAGGCTGAAGGACGGGACTGAGAAGTATGAGGAGATCGCACTCGTGAAGTCCTTTATGTCTTCCACCCACAACATCGGCTCAAGGCCGGTGATGTCATCAGTGGGGTACCAAACCTGGATGGTGACTTCTCGGTAGCCCCCAGGGGTCGGGCCGTAGCGTTCAGTTCGTTGATCATCTATCAAATGCAGCGAGGCTGAGCCCACGTCGAGGCCGCCGATGGGAGCAGGAAGATCCACCACTGGCAACAGCGTTGGTCCCGAGATCCCAACGAGGAACGCAAGAAATACGCCAAAACTCAGCAGCTTGGAGTTTGCGTCGCTGGTTGGGTTATAGCCCGACGACACGAATCGAAGGGATCGAATGAGGATCCATAGTGCGATCAGATACAGGAAGATCATTTGCCAACGCCACCCTTCGAGGGTGAAGTGGCCGGCTAGCGCCAGCGTTAAGGGAATGGCCAGCGTCGCTCGAGTGACCGGGTACCGGGTCGACATGGCAAGGGGCCAAGCCGCGAAGATCAGGCTGAAGACGAGGATCAGAATCTCAAATGTGCGCATATCGTCCACCTCCGATCTCTCGGGTTGACCGTTCTTTTCGAAGACCACGGGTCTCTTGGTTCGGTGGAGCAGGCTCAGGTTAGCGCCTGCGGCCCCACATTCGAACAGAGGCTCAGGAAGAAAAGGTCGACATTCGGTAATTGCTTGTGCCATAGTGCTCGTACCAGAGAGAGGAGGTGATCCAACGTTGAGTAAACACATTGGGACCCTGGAGGTGGCCGACCGCTGAGAAGCGAACGCCATTATTGGGCCGCTTCTCG
>CAXMPE010000167.1:0-6436 GCA_964195245.1 uncultured Verrucomicrobiales bacterium
GGTCATTGGAACAGGCTTCTTTGATGCAGAGGGGATTGAGGTGCTTACCAAGCCGGAGTGGGACCAGCCCCTGATCTGGCACGTTTTTTCGGCTCTCGCCGCGTCCGTGATATTTGGAGCCCACTTCTGGTGGCAGCGGACCGCAGCAGTGCAGGATCCGCGCAAGGACGTAGCTCTAACTACGTTGGGTATGTGGTTTCTACTGATGGCTGGCCTGCTCGCAGGAGAGATGGTGTTCTCATGAGAATTGTGGCAGCCGCCTCGCTCCTCTTACTTGTTGCGTCGATTGCCGCGTTCTTCCCGCCTAACCCAGCGCTTGCCTCGGTGGTGGCGGTTAGCTCGGGAAGCTTCTATTTCGAAGACGCGTCAGTAGGTGACGACCAGATCGTCGTGAACGCGGGCGATCAGCTCAGCGTCACCGTCGTGGATGGGGGGAAAGGGACACCCCACACTGTCGAGATAGCAGAGTTAGGAGTGAGCTCTGGTCCGCTTGGCCTCAACTCAACGTACGTGACCCCTGTTCTCTCCACACCTGGAACGTACCGGTTGTTTTGTAAGCCCCATCAGAAGAAGGGGCACTTCACCACTCTGGTTGTCCTCGGTGGGGCGGTCACCACCACGACTACAACAACCATAACGACAACCACAGCCACAACCACAACTACTTCTCCAACAGGCGCTTCGACCTCTACAACGGTTGGGGGCGAGCCAGTGACAACCACCACAGTGGACCCAGATGTTGGACCTACCAATACAACCGCTCCTGAGGATCTGACTCCTCCGACGACGTGGGCGACTGCGGCCCCATCCACCAGCGGGGGAGCTACTGACTCGCCTGATGCTTCTGGCGATGCAGTTGCCTCTGGTGAGGTACTGCCCTCCGGAGTGACCCAGCCTTCGGAACTTGTGTGGACCAGGTCGGCCCGGCTGGGGCTTTACGCTCTACTGCCGCTACTGATCATGGCGATTCTGGCTCTACGCGGAGCCCCAGGTCACCCACGCAGGGAACAGAGCTGACATACGTCAGATTCGTTGATCCGAACGGTGATGTTGTTAGGCGGACCAGCCAAGGAAGAAGTCGCCAGCCAACATGACGAGGAACCAAACGAGGTAGGCGACGATCGGCGAAGCGAGGACCAGCCAGGGTCTTGTCTTCCAGATCCTAATGACACCAACCAGCATCAGTAGCCAGAGGCCGATGAGCATGGTGGATGCCCACACTGGGGCGAGTAGCCCAGAGGCCATGTAGAGGAATCCAACGCCGACGAAGAGGAGCAATCCCAACCAACGGGCAGCTATCTGTGGCCCGGGCTGACTCCAGATCGAGCTCTCTTCTGGTGGTGCTGAGTGTGTCATCTCGGTCATCGTATCACTGAGGATCAGACCGTGCGCCTCCCTAAGAGGGAGGATCCAGAGCCCCTGATTATGCGGCGGCTCTAGGCAGGTGTGTGTTGAGGTTGAGTGCGGGTGTCTCATCACGCAGCAGGCGCGCACCAAGATGGATAAGTGTTCTACCAACCCGTTCCGTCAATGTGCCGCCCACTCCGTGCCACTGGTCGGTGGTGCGAGATGTCTTGACGGACCTCTTGATGTCTTCTTGGCGGGCTAGTGCGTAATCGTGAGCTAGGTAACGGTCCATTATTTTTCTCCTTGATCTAGTTCCAGGTACTGTCCGATAAGGCGGAGAGCTTCTGGGAGTACTTCTTTTTTGAATTCGAATAGGTTCTCGTCGTCTTCGTTCATGCCATACAGGACAAGTCCCGCAGCGCGCAACGAGCGCAGGTGGTGGTGGGTGGTTGATTTTGCTAGCCCTAGGTACTCGGTGAGTTCGCCGAGGGTCTTGGGGCCGGTGGAGAGGTGGCGAAGCACTTTGAGTCGCTTCTCGTCGCCGAGCGCTTTGAACATCTGGGTCATCCAGGATGGGGGAGTGTCAGAGTCGGCGTGAACTGCCTCATCTGAAGCGGGATAGACAAAGTACTGCGACCCACCGAACCGAAAGAGAAGATTCCAAGGACGAACCATGACGCTTGGTACTAGGACTATTTCCTCTACCCCGGCCTCGGCCGTGTAAGAGATTCCGTTGGTCACAGTTTCGATCAGTTGCTCGATGCTCACTCTTCGCTCTAGGAAGCGAGTGAGATGGGCCTCGTGCTCCAGTTTCGGCTCCAGTTCGGCGAGTATTGGGGTGTCCTGGGCAGCAATTGCCTCGAAGATGGTTGCGAGCCTGTCGGCGAGCGTTCGCGGGTCGTCATTGTGGACGGCGCACTCACAGCCCTCTTTGCATGAGGAGTCCTGCAGTTCAATCAGATCGTCCAGATCGACGGTCTTGAGGTATTCGGCAAAAGCAGCAGGTGAGGTGGTCTGAGACTGATCGACAAGTCGAATGCAAGAGACCCAACGGCTGCCCTTGTTCTCTGCCATCCATGCCTCGTCGTCTTTGCTTAACCCCGATGTCTCTACGAGAAGTGATAGCTCGTCGTAGCTGAGGAATGAGTCGATATTCTCGGCTTCCACGATCGCGGACCAGTGAGCCACAACGATCTCGAACAGCGGAGACCATGCCACGCGAACGTTGACTGGATTTGGCTCAGACTGCTGATTGAGGACAAGTGTCATATGGATCGGTTCCTTTCGTACTGTTCGATGTTGGTCGAATGGTATCACAACATTGGTAGTTGTGTCAAGGAGTAATCGGCCTAGGGCGTTCACTCCGCCGAGAAGGGCAGTCGAAGAGACGAAGTTTCCTGGGCTAGCCCGCCGAGTCGCAGCCACACGACGCCCTGGTAATCAACTTGCCCTTCAGGCGTATGGATGATTGGGCTGGGGGATCGTTCGATGACAGATTGTCGAGAGCCTCGACCGCCAATCGTCCAGCCTCGGCTACAGGGAGCGAGATGGTGGTCAAAGAGGGGGAGACGAGGGATGCTGTCTCGATGTCGTCATTACCGATGAGTGCGATGTCTTCTGGAATGCGTAAGCCTCGAGAGGCTATTGCCCGAAGTGCCCCTAGCGCCAGGTTGTCTGTGGCGGCTGCTATCGCTGTGGGCGGTTCGGCGAGGGCGAGTAGTCGGTTCGCTCCTTCCTCCCCGGACTTGATCGAGAAGTCTCGAACCTCGGCAACGACCTCCGGCAGTGTCGGTAACCCTGACTCGTCGAGGGCGGCCTGGTGCCCATCGTACTTGGGGGCAATGTTGGGCAGGTGAAGGGGAGGAGTTAAGTATCCGATTCGTTGATGCCCGTGGCTGATGAGGTGGGCTGTGGCCATGAACTGAGCCCCTTTGAGATCGAAGTTGCTGCTGTGTCCCTGCGATCCGGGGGTATCCACGAAAATCACCTTCGGAGGCAAAGGGTCGCCGGGTTCCACGCCGAAGGTAACGGAAATTATTCCGTCAACCTGTTTGGTAACGAGTCGATCGATGTGGGAAAGAGCTGTTTCTGGGTTCTCATGGGCGTTGCAGATGAATACCATCGCAAGGAGGTCAGTGGCTGCTGATTCGATCGCATCGAGCATCGGACCGTAGAAAGTGGTGAACTCGGGGATTATCACTCCGATTGAATAGCTCGGTATCTCTGCTGTGGAAGCCCTGACTCTCGAACGGTCATATTTCAGTACGCGTGCCCGACGCCCGGGGCCCACAGACACCAAACCATCTTCGTCCAGCTGCCGGTAGGCCGCCCTCACAGTGTGGAGATTGATCCCGAGCTGCTCTGACAGCGAACGAATGGGGGGCAGCTGGTCGCCCTGAGAGAAGGCCCTGCTCACAATGAGCCACGAAAGCTGCTGGGCCAGCTGCGCGGCTATGGGAACGGCTGCGTTCTTGTCGACTCTGAGAGGCAAACGGTTTGACACAACAGTTATATTACACTATAACAGTGTATATCATGAGGAACGGTGACACTGAGAGAGCGAGACGGGCCGGGAGATTGGTGTCCGTCCTGCTGCTCCTTTCAGCGGTCCTGCTCAGTGCATGTGCAACCGGCCCTAAAGAACCTGTCGACGTTGAGATCAGGGAGAGATTCGACGCGCGATACAACGAAGTTCGCCCTCAAGTGGGCACGATCCATAGTCCGTCGAGGGTCAAGGGGTCGCCTCCTGTGGTGGTCATGCTGCACGGTGCCGGTGGGAGCAGAGGCGGGATGGAAAGCTACGCGAGACAGCTAGCTGAGATGGGCGTAGTGGTCTTCAACGCAGATTGGGCAGCCGATGCCTTCGCTCCCCTTGAAGCGACTTCCGACGCTGTGTGTGCCGTCGCCTTTGCCTACAACAAGGCAGCCGAATGGGGCGCAGACCCAGACAGGATCGTTGTGGTAGGACACTCTGGGGGCGGGCATGTCGGCATGCTTGCGGCTCTAGCGCCGGAGCTGTTTACTGATTGCAATACGGCGACTGACTCTAAAGTCTGGGCGTATCTTGGGATTGCAGCGGATCCCGGAACGGCTGCTGAAGGGGGAAATGGCTGGCCGCTGTGGAAGGATCAGCCTGAGATGCTGGCAAGCTTGGATGCCTATAACCATCTGGGATCTAACCCGCAACTGATCGTCCGGTCAGTTCACGGCACTTCCGACTCGACGATTGACCTCCAACGGATCCGTGACTTTCAAGAAGCGATGGCACGGGAGGGCTACGAGGTTGAGCTCACGGTGATTGACGGCGCGGGTCACGCGATTACCGACGAAATGATGGTCGAAGTCTCACGCATGATTGAAGAACTCATCGCGACGCCCTGAGTTAGCTGTTGGGAACAGAAGCGCCCCGATTCAGGTTGTCTTGGGGGTTTTGGTTCGGCCGGTCTTCGGCGAAAGCCGATCTGTTGACGTCTCTTGGGTTCTTGACCCTGATCTAACTCGTTTTTTGGGCAGTCGTATCGTCATATGTTCTTTGCGAAACCAGACCTACGTCCTAACCTTCACGTTCCGATGGCCACTCACTCGACAGACACACCACAACCTTGGACTCCTGAGTCATGGAAGCTCAAGACTGCGCTGCAACAGCCGGTCTATCCCAATGCTGCCGCGGTCGAGTCGGCGGTCGCCGAACTTTCGGCGTTGCCCCCGCTGGTTACGTCTTGGGAAGTTGAATCGCTCAAGAGCCAATTGGATGCTTGCGCTCGCGGTGAGGCGTTCCTGCTTCAGGGCGGAGCCTGTGCGGAGACCTTCGAAACCTGTCAGCCGGGCCCTATTACCGCTCTTCTCAAGATCATGCTCCAGATGAGCCTGGTCCTCACCCATGGAACGAGGCGCAAAGTGGTGCGGGTGGGCCGAATTGCTGGCCAGTACGCCAAGCCTCGTTCAGCCGATCAGGAGTCGATCAACGGCGAGACGCTGCCTACTTACCGGGGAGATCTCTTCAACCGGTCTTCGTTCACGAGCGGCGATCGGATTCCTGATCCCCAGCTGTTGCTAAGGGGCTATGAGCGAGCTGCACTCACGTTGAACTTCATCAGAGGCCTCGTGGATGGTGGGTTTGCTGACATTCATCACCCCGAGTACTGGGACCTCGACTTCGTCGACGCTGCTTCTCGTAGCGGCGAGTACAAGAACATCGTGGACTCGATCAAAGACTCCCTTGATTTCATGGAGAACATTCTCGATGCACCCGAGGAGACGATGAAGCGAGTTGAGTTCTTCACTAGTCACGAAGGACTGGCGCTTCGGTACGAGCAGGCGCAGACTCGCACGGTTCCCAGGCGGGAGGGCTACTACGACCTCTCCACTCACTTCCCATGGATCGGTGTTCGCACCGCCCACATCGACGGCGCCCATGTCGAGTACTTCAGAGGAATTCGTAACCCCATTGGGGTGAAGGTGGGGCCAAGCATGACCAACGAATGGCTCACCCAACTAATCGATGTGCTGCACCCAGACGATGAGCCTGGCCGGCTCACATTGATCACCCGACTGGGTGCCGAGCGGGTAGGGGACCTACTCCCAGGCCTAGTGGAAGCCGCTGCGGCCACCGGCAAAACGGTGAACTGGATCGTGGATCCCATGCACGGGAACACAGAGTCAACCGCCAAAGGGATCAAGACTCGCCGCTTTGACAACGTGCTCGGCGAAGTGGAATCCTCGTTCGACGTACACGCAGCCACGGGCAGCGTTTTGGGCGGTCTCCACGTTGAGATCACTGGCGATGATGTAACTGAGTGCCTTGGAGGTCCGAGAGACCTCAGCGAGGCTGATCTGGAACGGGCCTATGAGTCAAAGGTCGACCCTCGTCTCAACTACGAGCAGTCAATGGAGCTAGCGATGCTGGTAGCGAATCGGTTGCGAGGCGAGGCCTAGCTCGAGAGTTTGCGGGCCGAAAGTCTGCGGGCGATCCTCTTCTTTTTGAGGAACGGCGACTCATGGCTGGGAGCGGAACGATCCGATACCCAGGGAGCGACGGGCGCTGCAGTGATCTCTGCGAGAGTCAAGAGAACGGTGTCATAGTTGACGC
>CAXMPE010000168.1:0-3651 GCA_964195245.1 uncultured Verrucomicrobiales bacterium
TTGATGTGGCAATGAGAAAGCCTCCCCGACTAGGTGTTGTCGGAGAGGCTTGCTCCGTAGACGCAGAACCCTACGCGGCCACTAGTCGACGGTGCCGGGCCGAACCTCGCGACACGGGGCATCCTCGACGGTCTGAACCTCACATAAGTGCCGTTATGTGCGGTTTGGCAGCGGTTGATTTGACGGTTGGGTAGGTTCGTGGACCTTACGTGAGGAGCAGAAATGGGTGAGCATCCCAATGCTGTTGCATTCCGTCAGTTGATCGAAGCGTTCAACAATGGCGAGATGGACGCATACGCCGCGCTGATCGACGTTGACACTGTGTGGCATTCGATCGGAACGACGGAGCCGATGCGCGGCGTCGAAGCACTCGCTGAGAGCGCCCTGGCGTTCCCTGATGGACCTGAGGTAACAGCGGAGATTCATGATGTCGTCGCTAACGATGACCATGTTGTGGGTCTGATCAACGCCACCGCCACCGCTGGTGACCAGACCTTTGAGTACCGGACTGCAGAGATCCTGCATTTTGCTAACGGGAAAGTCACTGAACGGTGGGCGTTTTCGGATGACACCGTCCGAATCAACGAGTTCTTCTCGCAGTTCGGTTAGCAGCGCAACACTCGGAAAAGTTAATGGGGGTCTCTTCTCCGGGAGAGGCTCCCGTGTGTCGTCCCACCCCGCACATAAGTGCCGTTATGTGCGGGTTGGTTGGACTGTCTAGAGGGGAAATTGGGCACAAATTGGAGTGATTCGATTTGTCGTGTGACCTAGGAAGCTTCAATCGATGGTCTCACTACCGTGTCGAGTCCACTTTTGAGGAGCGTCCTTTTGTCTGAGCACACCCATTTTCATCAAGACGGAAAAGAGGCCTCTTCGTTCACAAGGGCCTTTCAGGCGACGCAGCGTGATTCGCTTCCTTTTGACGACGAACGGGATTTCGAAGAGCAGCAACGAGGTTTCTTGGCGAAACCCGATTACACGCAGATCCTCGCTGATGCCGGGAATGTGGCTTGGGACATGGGGAGGTATGAGTTCCTTTTGGCTGGTGATGACTTCGACAGCATTCACCCCTCGTTGCAGCGTCAGGCGACTCTCAATATGAACTATGGGCTTTTCGAAGTCATGGACGGCATCTATCAAGTCCGGGGATTCGACCTGGCCAATATCACGTTCATTCGCGGCGATAGCGGGTGGATCGTCTTCGACACTCTTACTGCGGCTGAGACGGCTCGCGCAGCCCTTGCTTTGGTCAATGAGCATCTTGGTGAGCGCCGGGTGAGCGCCGTGGTGCATTCACACTCTCATGCTGATCACTTTGCTGGGGTAAGGGGTGTTGTGGATGAGGCGGACGTGCGGTCGGGGTCGGTTCCGATCATTGTTCCAGAAGGGTTTTTGGAACATGCTGTCGCTGAGAACATTTACGCCGGGAATGCGATGAATCGTCGGCTCTTCTTCCAATACGGGGTGTTAACGCCGGTAGGCCCCTTTGGTCACGTTGATCAGGCGATCGGCAAGAACGTCGCGTCTGGAAGCGTGGGCCTGATCCCGCCGACTCTGGTCATAAGTGAGGATGTCGAGGAACATGTGATCGACGGTGTCCGGATGGTCTTCCACAACACCCCTGGAACGGAAGCCCCGGCCGAGATGAACACCTACTTCCCAGATCTCAAAGCTTTCTGGGCGGCTGAGAACGTCACGGCGACGATTCACAATATTTACACGCTCCGTGGGGCCCTGATACGTGATGCCCTCCTGTGGTCCAAGAAGATCGGTGAGGCTCTATACCTCTTTGGGCAAGAGGCGGAGGTGATGTTCGCTTCTCACAACTGGCCGCGGTGGGGCAATGAGAGAATCCAGGAAGTGCTCCGCTCGCAGCGTGACTCCTATGCCCATCTCAACAACAGGGTCCTCCACCTTGCCAATCAGGGTGTGACCGTCAACGAAATCCACAACGAGTACCAACCCCCAACGTCGCTTCGTAGTCAGTGGACGGCGCGCTCGTATCACGGTTCCGAGGCGCACAACAGCCGCGCCGTGATCAATCGATACCTCGGCTACTGGGACGGAAATCCCACGACGTTGATTCCATTGTCTCCCGCAGACTCCGCTCCGCTCTATGTCGAAATGATGGGTGGTTCCGAACCGATCCTTGCCAAAGGTCGCGAACTCTATGAGAGCGGCAGATACCGGGAAGGCCAGGAGATAGTCAACAAGTTGGTCTACGCCCAACCCGACAACGTTGAGGCAAAAGGGCTGCTGGCTGACATCTTTGAACAAATCGGCTATCAGCAGGAAAGTCCGAGTGTGAGGAACAGCTTCCTCGGAGCCGCCTTTGAGTTGAGGTCGGGTATACCCAGCGGCATCCCGCCTTCCACGGCATCCCCCGATCTGCTTCGGGCGTTCACAACTGAAATGCTGTTCGATTCCTTGGCGATACGAATGGACAGCCTCCAAGTAGAGGATGTCGCTTTCGTTGCGAACATCAGTCACCCCGACACCGGCGAGAAGCTAGTACTCGAACTCTCCAATGCCACCCTTACAACTCAACTCGGTTTCCACGCATCGCAGCCGACTTTCTCTGTCGCGATTGACCGCGCTGACTTCGATGCCCTAATTTCAGGACAGGTGACTCTTTCTGGTCTCGTCGCTCAGGCAAGGAGCACCGTCGAGGGCGACGCCAGCGGATTAGAGAGGCTCATAAGCGCCCTCATCGAGTTCAACCCTCTCTTTGAGATGATGCCCGGCACCGCCCAAGACCCCCGCCCATAACCGGCATTATGTGCGGCTGCGATTGAGGTGTGATTAGTCGCCCATAGGCTGCTGGGTCGTGGTGCAACGTCACGCCGAGCAGCCGCCCCAGTGTTGGTAATGCCCTCTTGGGGCGGCACCTGTTCCAACAGGTATCGCCTGCCGTTGCGCCCTCTGTAGCTTCGGAATCATGGGCGCGGCTGCAGATTGTGAATCCATTGGTGTCGGCCTGCTCGGTCAGCCAGTCAACTCGATCACCACCGTTGCGTTCGTAGCCGCAGGTTTCTGGATAGTGACTCGCCGCCCCGACCGACTCTGGGTCGGTGTTGCTGTGATCGCGACCGGCGTCGGGTCATTTCTCTTCCACGGGCCGATGCCTGCTGGGGCGGAATGGGCCCATGACGTCACGCTCGCCTGGCTGCTCCTAGTAGTCGCCGGAACACGAACTCGATGGGAGGAAGCCACCCGTGTCCCGGGTTTGCTGATCCTCGGAGTGCTTTTCGGTCTCTTCCCCGCAATCGCCGATCCGATCGCCGTGGCGATCACGGCCATCGCCGTGGTAGTCAGAATCCGGCTTGATCGATCCTCACACACCTGGGGTGCTCTGTCTCTTCTCGCGGTCGCGGCGATCATTGGGCGTCTCGGCGGTACAGGGCGGCCACTATGTGACCCAAACTCGATACTCCAGCCCCATGGTCTCTGGCATGTAGCCGCGGCCGCCGCCGTTGTCTGGTGGGCTACCGGCACCGATTTGTAAATCACCCGCCCATAACCGGCTGGGAGGGATGATGTGGGCTGTGTGGCCCCGCATCCTGTCTGACGGTGAGACTCCGTTTGAGCTGATTGAGTCAGCTGGTCGGTTCCCCTTTCCGTTTGGCAGTCGTGGATGCCACCCCTTCGCCT
>CAXMPE010000169.1:0-4508 GCA_964195245.1 uncultured Verrucomicrobiales bacterium
CGTGGGATAGAATCGGGTTCCCGTGACCTACATACAAGAAACCTTTACACCCGAGGAAGCCCGACTTCTCTCGCAGTTCGTATCCAACCTCGACAAACCAGTCTTCGCCCTGACCAATCTTCCAGAAGTAGTGAAAGGCGCGCTCTTTGCTCGGTACTCCCGTTCGGACAAGTCGGTACGTCGACTTCTGCTGGATGAATTCCTAACGGACGAGGACATCCTCGCCGCACACCAATCTGATGCGGGCGCGGCAAAAGCCGAAACCTTGTACGGGCGGATCTTCCTTGAGTACGGAGACGACTCGGTCGCCCAGTTGGGAGGGGTACATCTCGCATGTGAACAAGCCTCTAACCTCCTAACCAAAGTGCTCGAGTGGGGCAGGATTGCCTCATACCTTGAGCAGTCGACGCGCTATATCTCTTACGCAAAGAAGCTGGGCGGCAAGTACAGATATTGCACACCACCTGAGCTGATTGGGAGCGACTCGGCTGATCGATACGAAGCCTTCATGAGGTCTCTATTCGAAACCTACTCGGACATGATCGACGTGCTGATCCCGTACTTCGAAGAGCAGTTTCCTCGGGCGCCCAACGACAGCAACTGGGTGTGGCAATCCACAATTAAGGCCAAGGCCTTCGACACTGTCAGAGGGATGCTGCCCGCATCTACTCTCTCAAATGTGGGTATCTACGCAAGCGGCCAAGCGTACGAAATGGCCTTAATCCGCATGCAGGCCAGTCCTTTGGCCGAGGTACGAGAGTACGGGGAGCTCATGCTCACTGAGCTCCGCACGGTCATTCCGGCTTTCATGTCGCGAGTTGACCTACCCGATAGAGGGGTCAAAGCGTCCGAGTATTTGGCCCAAAACCGAGAAACAATGGACGCCTTGAGCATCGATGCCACTCCCCTCCCGGTTGAGGAGGTAACCCTGGTCGACTGGGACTCCGAAGCAGAACTGAAGTTGGCCGCGGCCGCCCTCTACTCGACCTCGGAGCAGCCAGACAGCCAGCTTCTTGCCGCGGCCAGACGCATGACTCCCGACCAGATAGCCGACATCATTGCTGGCTACGTGGGCGACCGGACCAACCGACGACACAAGCCGGGGCGGGCTGCTGAGAGGACGTACTACCGCTTCGACATCCTTTCTGACTACGGCGCTTTCCGAGACCTGCAGCGCCATCGCATGTTGACGATCGAGTGGCAGCGGCTCGGCACCCGCTTTGGGTATGACACACCTGAGTTATTGGCCGATCTTGGGCTCGATACCCGTTGGCACGGGCTCATGGCGGAGGCTTCTGAGCTGTTCGAGATGATCCATGACGAGTTGGGACCTGACGTGGCCCAATATGTTGTGCCATTTTGCTTCAAGATCAGATACAACCTCGAGATGAACGCTAGAGAAGCCTTTCACCTTCTTGAGTTGCGAACCCAGCCTGCAGGCCACCCCGCTTATCGCCGAGTGTGCCAAGAAATGCATCGGCAGATCTCCGAGGTGGCTGGCCACCACCAAATCGCCGCGGCGATGAAGTACGTCAACTACGAGGCTGCTGATCTGGAACGGTTAGAAGAGTCGCGGCGAATCGAGTCGAAACGCCGCGGTGGATGACCGAATCGGGTTCTTCGTCACCCATCCGTCGCTAGGAAGATTCAGGCGAGAGCGGAATAGTCAGAACCAGGTTGCCGTCAACAACCTCCCAAGACGCGTTCCCCACCAAGCCGTAGTCCAAATGATCGGCCTTGGCCTGGCGGATGAACATCTTTCGTTCCTCCCCCTCGACGGGCGGAAACGAACGCTTCTTCACCGCCGCCGCTCTGTCGGCAAATCGTTGAATCATCGCGTCCACATCAAACTCGGCCATTTGGTTCCTTTCGACGCGACAACTCTAGGCTACCCCCAATGAATGTCGAGCTCATCTCAGGCAAAGGTGGTGTCGGCAAATCTGTCGTGACCGCAGCAAAAGCCAGAATCGCCGCCCGGTCCGGCAAGCGCGTTCTCGCCCTCAGTATGCTGCCCGGTGGCGGCTTAGGGGCACATCTGGGCCTTAGCGATGTAGAGCCGACTCCCACGCTTGGGGTTGACGGGGTCTCCGTAGCTGAGATCCGACGGCCCCACGCCTTAGAGGAGTACCTCCGATTGAACAGTCCCGTTCCAATCGTCGTCGGACTCGCAAAAGCGGTCACTTTCTTTGATGCCTTGGCAACCACGGCACCCGGAGTGAGGGAGATCATCACTATCGGCAAGGTTATCCACGAAGCCGAATCAGGCCAGTGGGACCTGGTCGTGGTCGATTGCGCACCCACCGGCCAGTTTTCGTCTTACTTGAACGCTCCTGACACAATCTCACAGCTAGTGCCAGCCGGCCGTATCCGCAAGCAGTCAGACAAGATCCGAGACTTCCTTGCAGATCACGCCAGCATTACCTACGTTTCGCTGCCTGAGGAGCTGCCAGTAGTGGAGACGCTGGCGGCGATGGCCGAAGATGTGCCCTGCGAGCTCAGCGCCGTGATCTTCAACCGGCTTCTGGCACCCCTCCCTGTTGCGGCGCCACCTGGTGACACCGCTCTGGCTCAAGCCGCCCAGCTCCAGGACGCGATCGTCCGACAACAAGCACATTGGATGGCGCAGCTCCCGGCCTCGTTCTACCTGCCGTTCCTGTTTGGAGCCAGTGACCCAATGGAAGTGTCGGACCTTCTTACTGACGTACTCGAGGCGACGCCGTGACCCGCGTCGTGACGGTGGTCGGCGCGGGTGGTGTAGGCAAGACAACGGTAGCCGCCGCAGTTGCCAGCCTCTTTGCCGACGATTACAAGACGCTGGTTATCACTGTGGACCCCGCCCGCCGGCTCGCCACAGCACTCGGCATTGGTGATCTCTCTGGCAAGCCCCAACAGACAGGAAAGGAGAACCTGTGGGCAGCGGCTTTGGACATGACGGCTTCTTGGGAAGACGTCGCCCGCACTCACGCCCCAGAAGATGTCGCCGAGCGCCTCATTATCAACCCCTACTTCAAAGCGATCACCAAGCGTTTCCCGGCATCACAGGCGTACGCCGCAGCAGACAATATGGTCTCAGAAGCAACGTCGGGGCGGTGGGATGTCATCGTGGTTGATACTCCCCCAGCTTCAGGTGGCGTGGAGTTCTTCGCCTCACCCGCCGCAGTCACAGACCTTGTCAACGGAAAGGTCATTAGCGTTCTGGGTGTTGGCAAGCAGGACGGGCGGGGGCTGGTTGGCAAAGCAGCCACCCCCATCCTAAAACTCGCGCAGCGAGTGCTGGGGTCAGACATGCTGACCCAGCTAGCCGCATTTCTTGGCGACCTGAAAACCACTTCAGCTGGACTTTCAGGACGTGTCGCAGAGATCGAGGCTGTCTTCGCCGAATCCTCACTCGTCATCGTCACCACCTTCGACCCTGCGCCGCTTGCTGAGGCTCTGGCCTTCGCCACAGACCTGCCCGGAGTTGCTCCTGTGCCTGAACTTCTCGTCCTGAATCGAGTGGTCCCGTCAGCCTGGGCCCAGGCAGCCGAGGAAGTAGTTGGGGATGGCCCTCTAGAGAGGAATCTCCGACTCTGGGGTAGAGAGGCGTCCCGTCAAGAGAATTTGGCAGCATCGCTCGAATCATCGTTGGGTATCCGAGTGGCAGAGGTACCGCTCCGATCTGAATCTCCAACAGACTTAGACACGATTTCGCAACTGTTACCGGAGGGCTTCGAGCTCTAGTGAGCCAACGCCCCCATCATGCGAGGAAGAGAGTTGGCTCCTCGAGATTCTCCTTGAGCAACTCAATGAAGCGTCTTCCTGTGACACCATCGATGACCCGATGATCATAGGACAGAGAGAGTGGTGCCATGGGTGCCACCACGATCTCGCCTTGGTCGACGATCGCCTTGTCCCTTGCTTTCCCAATCGAAAGGATCGCTGTTGTCCCGTAGGGGATCAGCGGCGTACCGAACCCGCCGCCAGCAGCTCCGATATTTGAAACTGTGAATGTTGCACCGGCGAAGTCAGACGGAGCGAGGCTGTTCGCGATCCCCTTGTCGGCTAGCTCCTTAACACGGTCGCTGATACCCAAAAGGCCGAGCGTTTGGGCGTCGCGGACAACCCCAACCATCAAACCGCGCTCAGTATTGATCGCCACCCCAGCGTGTACCTCCGAGTGAAGCGTCAGATTCTCACCATCCAACGCTGCGTTGAAGCCAGGCAGTTCGGCCAAGACCGGGAGTACGGCCGCAACGATGAAGGCGTCTAGCGGAATGTTGGTGTCGTAGCGGCGAGATAGAGCCCTGCGGGACCGAAGCAATTGCCCGGCATCGAACTCGTCAAACGTGGTGACGTGCGGAATCTCAGCCCACGACCGACTCATGTTTGCAGAGATCGCCCGCCGAGTAGCCGACATGCGCATGGTCTTATCCCCAACCCCAGCATCAGCCTCTGACCCTAGCTCTGGACCTTGACCTTGACCTTGACCTTGACCTTGACCTTGACCTGGACCTTGACCTTGACCTTGA
>CAXMPE010000170.1:0-2925 GCA_964195245.1 uncultured Verrucomicrobiales bacterium
GGAAATGCGGTCTTGGGGTTGGGCCCCACGCACCAGCGCTCCGCGCGGTACCCGGCCTGACAGAGTGCTGTCTCGTTTCAACTTGCCAACAGAGAAACGCCAAGAACCCCATGCCAAGCCATCCTCCATCAGAGCGGCATCAGGGCGAACCGGTGCCGAACCGATCCAGCACGACACTCTGTCACGCAACACCAGCAGCCCGCCCTCAAGCTCTGCTCTGGGACTCGACCCGGCGACCACCGCTAGCATCCTTTCCACCTCGTCAAACGACGCTGGGTAAGGCGGTCGGACACGTCTGACAGCTTCGCGCAAGCTCTCGCTCACAGTGGCGCTGTTCACTGTTCGGAGCAATGCCAGCGGTAAGCGCATAACCTCGCTGCCCGAACTCTCAACAGGAACAGCAACGACGTCGGCCATGAGACCCGCAGTGCGTGCCAGAAGGGGCACCGTCGAGGGGACTCGCTCTTCCAGCAACGGAATCACCGACGACCGAACCCAATTCCGGAGGTGGGTTGGCACCTCGTTCTCAGGATCGTCGGCGAATGGCAAGTCCAAGCCAGTTGCGGCCTCTCGAACCTGTCCACGGGTAACTCCCAACAGCGGACGGCGGATAACTCCTCGTTCGGCGGGGATCCCCGCCAGCCCACGAGGGCCGCTACCACGCAGGAGGTGCATCAACACCGTCTCGGCTTGGTCCGACTGTGTGTGACCGAGCAACAGGATCCCATCTGGGAGCGAAGAGAAGGCCAGGTACCTCGCCGTTCTAGCCTCTGTCTCACTAGTGCCAGTCGTCTCGGCGCGAAGCACCGTGAGTGGGAGCTCCAATCGCTCGGCTACCGCGCTCGCCGCTGCTTCCATGACATCGGACCCCGACAGCCCATGGTGGACGTAGACCAGTGTTGGCTCCAGCTGAGCCTCAACAGCGCAGTACCCAAGCAGAGCAGAGTCAGCTCCACCCGACAGGCCCACGAAGATACGGCCCCCGATCCCTGACAAATCCGCTACTACCTTGGATACCCAGCTCACCCAATTCTCCTGAGCCACGCAGGGGGGTCAGCAATCTCCTCGATCGTTGGGAGGTGGTTCGGAGACTCCCAAGCAGCGTTGACAGCGTCCCATCCGGCAATCTTCTCTACGGCTCCAATAAACTTCTCACCATCCTCGTACTGACGCATCTTCATCTGCAGACCCGAGAGTTTCAGGATGAACGCGGTCTTGGCGTCCTGGCTCCTCCCCTTCAATAAGGCCCCCATCCGCTTCTGGGTGTGCAGCATCTCAGCTCCCAGCCGGTTCATCACCGCGTGACCGTGGCCCTCCAACAGACTCATGAGCGCTTGAACGCGGTCGAGCGTACGCAGCTGCTCTGGCGATGCCACCAGGCCCATAAGCCCTGAATCGTCAATGAACGGGACACCTTCTCGGAACGACGCAATAGCTTTGGTAATGACCGGGCCAACGCGATCCGAAGCATCCGCTCCAGCAGCCGTCATCTCCTTGACGAGACCCAAAAAGTAGCCCCGCATCCAGGGAACACCTAAGAACTGTGCCCGGTGGGCACACTCGTGGAGCGCGATCCAAGTTCGGAATTCGGATGGCTTGAACTGGTGTTGCCGCTCTAGGGCCAAAATATTAGGACCGACAAAGAAAATGGAGTCCGTCTCTTTGCCGCTGGACGGGAGGACTAACTCGTACTGCCCGAGGACTCGTTTCGACATGAATCCAACCAAAGCTCCGGTCTGCACAGCTGAAGCGGTCCCCTCTGTAGGATCGCTTCCCGCTCCGATTACGGGCGATGCGGACTCAAGGGGCTCAGAAGGGGCAGCACCGACGGCTACACCTGCCGCCACTGCCTTGAAGAACTGAAGGGTCCGCTCGGACCATTGCTCCCGGCTAACCACTTCGGTCACCGGATCGGCGGGAGCCAACAAGCCAGTCTCGGCCTCCACCATCGCCCCTACATCCCGCACGATGCCAGGCATGACCTCCGCAAGGGAGTCAATGTGATAGGAGTGTTCAAGGGGGTAGGTGCCACCCACTTGTTTCGCTACTCGAAGTGCGAGCGGCCACACCGATGCTTGGTTCGCCAATTTCATGTACCTTCCGCAAAGAGCACGCCAGAGCAGCCTAGATAGGTCGGAGGTACAACTCTTGGAGCCAAGCCCACCCGTGGGAACCTGAGTTGGCTATCCGCTGGTGCGATAGCGGCGCAGAACCACCTTTGGGAAGTACAAGAAGAAGGAAACAACAACCGTCAAAGCTCCCAAGAAGAGCGAGGCCGGAACCAGTACCTTAAAGGTCCACGTTGGCTCGGGCCGTTCCTCTTCTTCGAACAGATCAACCTCAACAGCAGGCTCGGCTTGAGCAACACTCGCTGTTGGTGCAGCGACCGAAACTGCGTCAAGACTCGGTGGGGACGATGCAATCGCCGGTAGCACAGGAACCGTCAGAATTGCTGTGAGTAAAACGATACGTACCAGGCGGCGCATTCGGGTAGCGTAGCGTCCGGATTAAGCGAGTACGAACCTATATGTCCTCGCAGCCTTCCTCTTTCAGCATTGCCTTCAGTCGGGTCATGGCATCGTCGGGGAGATCGCCTGAGCTAGCGGCACTGATGACACTCTTGAGTCGGTCCTCGAAGCCATACACATCAGTGCATCCGTTGCACTTACTTAGATGCCGCTTGATCTGGAACCTCTTATACCGAGTGAGTTCGCCGTCGAGGTAAGGGTAGATACGTTCCAGAGCGCTGTGGCACGAGTCGTTACGCATCATCTTTCCCTCCTTCAACTAGTCCGCGGTCTCTCGCTACCTGCCATAACGTCTTCTGCAGCGATTTTCTTCCCCGATGGAGGCGACTCATCACAGTGCCGATCGGAACCCCGGTCATTTCTGCAATCTCTTTGTACGAAAAGCCTTCAACATCGG
>CAXMPE010000171.1:0-8986 GCA_964195245.1 uncultured Verrucomicrobiales bacterium
TCCTTAACATTCAGACCCGAAGCGAACTCGCCTGCTCCACTTGAGACTTGAATGATGCCGTCGGATCGAGCGTCGGCGAAGCCTTTGAGCGCAGCGTTGATGGTCTCGGTCGATGTGACATTGATTGCAGGGAAGGCGAACGCCCCAGCCCTAGCGGCACCGATCATCTCCCGATACTTCTCCGGACTAGCGATAGGCATGGCGTCTCCCACTGATGTTGAAACACGATGTTAGTGCGGGTGATGTTGCCAAGATAAATGGGAACCTCACCGTTGGCTTGAACTCGTCCCGTCGAGCCGGCCGGGGTTGGGAAGTTGGGGTTGCTTTAGTTCAAGTCGAAGTTTGAAAGCTATTGATTTCGGACCTTGTCGTCAGCCGAATGAATGCTATGTGAGACCATTTGGGGTCAGAAAACGCTTCCTGGTAGTTCTCGCGGTTCTTGGAATGGGTCTTCCATGACCACCAGATGATGTTCTCATCCGTTCGGTTGAATAGGTACTTGTATGTCTCTCTGTTCCCGTTCCACAACTCTTCTTTTCGAGCGGCTCTCAGGAGCGTTCTCGGAATGATTTGGGCCATGACGACCCAGCGCGGCAGATCCAAGAAGATGACTGTGTCGGCTCGGCCCCATGTGATGTCTCGTGCCATTGAGTAGTTCCCGTCGACTATCCAAGCCTCCTGAGCCGTGAACTCCTGGACAACCCTGCGGAACTCCTCAGTCTCGAGCGGCTCCCAGTCGGGCTGGTGGTATATGGCGTCGCACTCAAGAAGAGGAACGCCAAGCTCCTTTGAAAGCCTTCGGCCGAACGTAGTCTTCCCAGAGCCACTGGTCCCCACGACATTGATGCGTTGCACCGAAAAAGGATAGACAGCCTCGGTGACCCTGGCCGAGGGACAATGGCGGTGCCCCCAACCCAGGGCTCAGCTTCCAGAGTGCGTGCCGGCTGGTTTTTGATGGAGTAGCCCGAAAGAGCCGCGATGCCGAGGTTGTCAGTAGCGAGGTACAAGTCCAGGTTCAGTCCGGCGTCGAGTATTGCCGACTCGGTGTCGGTGCTGTCGGTGTCTAGTCTCGTCGTCATGGCGATTGCAAAGAGCAAAGTTTCTCGAACAGCCTTCCTTCTCCTCGGTCTGTTGATGACTGGCATTGCCTTTGCTGGCATCGTGATTCCCGGGCTGCCTTCGACAGGGCCGATCCTGCTTGCCGGCTATTGCTTCTCCAAGTCCTCGGAAAGGTTTGATCGCTGGTTGCTGGGCCATCGGTTGTTCGGACCGGTTGTCCGTAGTTGGCGATTGCACCACGGGTTCACTCAACGCGTTAAACAATTCTCTCTTGCAGGTATTACTGCCACGTTCGCGCTTTCGTTGTTTCTGACGAGTTGGTCGCTGCCGGTCAACGTCGGTTTCGTTGCGTTTGCGGTAGTGCTCTCAGCGTGGATCTGGAGACGCCCCACGGTTGGTAGCTCGGATCGGGCAGAGTTGATGGAACTTTCCTACGAAGAGTTGGTTGTCTAACCCAGACCGAGAGCAGAAGCTTTCTACTCGTAGGCGATGGCTTCAAGCACGTCCATATTGGACGCCTGATATGACGGGATGATTGCCGCTATCACACCGGCCACACCCGCTCCAAAGAAGCCGGCCAGAAGCCAGAGCCACGGGATAGTCATGTTGCCACCCTCACCGATGATCGAGCGTACGAGGCCCCATCCAAGGAACACACCAAGAAAGATTCCGAGCACCGCACCGAACAATGCGATGAGCACCGCCTCGAAGCGAATCGATCGACGGACCTGTCTTTGAGACATTCCGATGGCACGCAGCAGCCCGATCTCCCTCGTACGCTCGATGACGGCGAGATAGAGGGTGAGGACGATCCCGATGAGCGCGATGACAACTGACATGAAGAGCAAACCACCGATCATGGCGACCAGTGATCCCAGCAGTGTTTTGACCTGAGCCACCAAGTCCTCGATGGTGGTGATCCGGACCGTCGGGTAGTCGACCAATGCCTCCTCAATGGTTGCCTTCCCGTCTTCGGGAGCGGTGTTGGAATCGAGAACGACTGCCACTGTGTTGATCCCAACGTCGGGATCAATCTCGAGTAGCCGCGCCTCATTGAGGTAATAGGACTGGTCGTCAGGTGTGTTTCCAAGCAGCTTGAAGACCACCGCGAGTGTGAAGGGGTACTCCTCATCATCGATGGTGATGAGAATGATGTCGCCTAGCTCGAATCCCTGCGCCTCTACTTCGATCTGCTGGACAGCCATAGCGTTGCCGACCATGTCGTCGAGTGATCCTTGGATCACTTCAAACTTGAGGAACGAATCCATACCTTCAGGACGGACACCGAGCACGAAGCCGTTGCTGTCTCCAGGGAGTGTTGCCTGTTTGAGGTTCACACCCGTAGCTGTTTCGACACCATCAAGATCCCGCACGATGTCTAGCACCCCGTTGGGAAGCTTCCCGAAGAAGTTGCTTCCAGCTGGTTGGAGGAACACGTCGGCGGCGACCGAGTCTTCCGTTGCAGCCAGGATCTGATCCTGAACGGACGCCGAGAGGATCGCCACCATGACAACGAGGCCGAGCCCAATCATGAGCGACGCGGCGGTGGTGGCGGTTCTCCGAGGGCTCCGTCTGGCGTTTTCTCGAGCCAGCCTGGCTGGCATGCTCTTGGCACCGAACCCCAGTAGGCCGATGATCGGCCGAGCAAGGAATCGGGCCGCCAGATAGAGTCCGATGAAGAGCAAGAACCCACCAAGTCCGACGACCTGAAGCGGGCCAGTTTCACCAGTGAAGGCGCTCTTGGAGTTGCTTGCTTGGACTGCGCCAAACACGATGAGACCGACGGAGACCGCTAGCGTCGAGACGGCGATCAACTTTCCAGGCAGGCTTGTTTTGCGGCCTGAGGGCATATCCCTGAGGGCTGCCATGGGTGAGATGCGGGCGGTGCGAATTGCGGGCAGCACGGCTGATGTCAACGTGGCCAGAATTCCGACAATGAAACCGACAAGGATGGTTCTTGGGGCCAGGACTAGGCCGGCATTGGGCAGGGAGTTCCCGATCGCTTCGAGGATCTTGCGGATGCCCAGAGCAAGGCCCATTCCTGCGAGGATGCCGAGGGAAGAAGCCACTACACCGACGATTCCTGCCTCGACCAACACGCCCTGAATCAGTTGTCTCCGTTTGGTGCCAAGAATCCGCAGGAGAGCGAGTTCCTTGGAGCGTTGGGCCACGACGACTCGAAAGGCGTTGTAGACAACAAAGAGACCGACTACGAGGGCGATCCCGGCGAAGGCCAGAAGGAAGGTATTGAAGAACGATAAGCCCTGTTTGAGGTCAGCGGCTTGTTCCTCGACGGCCGTCTGGGTTGAAGTGGCGATCGCTCCTTCAGGAAGTGCGAGGTTGACTTGCTCCACTACCTCGTCGACATCGAACCCTTCTTCGATGTTCACTTCGACACTGGTGATTTGTCCTGCAAGGTCGAAGAGAGTTTCGGCTACCTGATACTCGAAGGCGATAAACGTGGCTCCAAACAGATCAGTGGTATCGCCAAAGCTCATGGTGCCCACCACGGTGTAGTCGTCCACGGGGCCGTCGAACGCTATGCGGACGGTGTCGCCCAAGCTGATCTCGTGGTCAGTGGCCGTACCTACAAAGATGACGACCTCCGACAGGGTTTCTGGAGGCCGTCCATCGACGAGCTTCCAAGAGGAGGGCCCTTCTGTCCAGGAGAAAGCGATAGTGGGAGGGCCACCAAATCCGGTGTCCTCCTCGCCGAAGTCGATAAAGGCATTGGTCGCGACCGAAGCTGACGCTGTTGCAACTCCATCGACTGCCGCGACGATGCCGGCGACGTCGGCGTCGAAACTCGGCAGTTCGGACGAGGGCGGCCCGAAACCGGAGTCATCATCTCCCAAGTCAGGGCCGACAGCTATGTCGTAGCTTGCTAGGGCTTCGCTGAAGGCGTCGTCGAAGCCTGCACCCAATGAATCGGTGAACACGAAAGAGGCGACTACAAAAGAGACTCCTGCGACCACTGCTGCAGCTAAGAGGGCGCTGCGTAGCTTGTGGTCCCAGAGATTACGGAACGCGATCTTGAACATTGCTAGTTCTCCAACACCTTGATCTCATCGAGTATTCGGTCTCTGTCAGGGTTGATCAGGGTTGAGACCGGCACACCATCTCTGAGGAAAACCACGGTGTCCGCGTAGGCGGCCGCTGAGGGATCGTGGGTGACCATCACGATCGTCTGCCCGAATTCGTCTACGGCACGACGTAGGAAGCTGAGCAGCTCGTGCGCCGACTTTGAGTCGAGGTTCCCGGTGGGCTCATCAGCGAATATGACCTCCGGCTTCCCGGCCAAGGCGCGGGCGGCGGCTACTCGTTGCCGCTCACCGCCAGACAGCTCTGGTGGTCGATGCTCGACGCGATCGCTGATCCCCAAGATGTCGAGAAGTTGACCTGTCCAAGCAGCGTCCAAGGTACGCCCGGCGATGGTGGCAGGCAGTTCGATGTTTTCTATCGCTGTGAGCGTGGGGATGAGATTGAATGTTTGAAAGATGAAGCCGATGTCGTCCCGCCGCAACTCGGTGAGTTCGTTGTCGGATAGCGATCCTATCTGCACATCGCCCACGAATATGTCGCCTTCAGTCACGCTCTCAAGGCCGGCCAAGCTATGCATCAGGGTCGACTTGCCCGATCCGGACGGACCCATGATGGCGGTGAACTTGCCCTTGGCGAAGTCAAGTGTGACGCCGCTTAGAGCGACGACCGCGGTGTCACCTTCTCCGAATACCTTGGTCACATCGACTGCTCTAACGGCGTGCATGAAGACTCCTGTCGGCCCGCGAAAAACTTGAAGTAGTAATGGTAACGGTTCCCCGATTTCATCGATAAGCCTTGAGTAGGTCTGTCACGGCAAGGACGAATAGCTAGGCTTCGCCGATGTTCGTCAATGACCCCGAATCACGCATGAAGGAGTTGTGCAGACTCTTCGACATCGATCGACCAGTGCTATTGGCACCGATGGGAGGGGTGGCTGGGGGCGCACTGGCCGCTGCAGTCTCAAGGAGTGGTGGGTTGGGATTCGTGGGCGGAGGCTACGGCGATCTTGAGTCTCTCGATCGAGAAATGGTGCTCACAGATGGAGCCCGAGTGGGTGTTGGACTGATCAATTGGGCGATGGCGCCGAGTGCATTGGATGCTGTACTTCGATATCGGCCGGCGGCCGTTTGGCTCTCTTTCGGGGATTCGTCGCCTTATGTAACAAAAGTACAAGGCGCTGGATCGTTGTTGGTGTGTCAAGTCTTCACGCTGAGGGATGCTGTAGCTATGGCTGAGGCAGGCGCTGACGCGATTGTTGTCCAAGGGACTGAGGCTGGCGGCCACGGACGGCCGATCACCAAACTCCGTGAGCTGATTAGGGCTGTATCCGAGGAATTGCCTGAGACCCCCTTGATCGCTGCCGGTGGGATCAACGATGCGTCCGACTTGGACTCGGCGGTGACAGCTGGTGCTTGGGGAGTAGTGGTAGGCACCGCGTATAGCGCCACGATTGAGTCGATTGAGGTTACGAACTCGAAGGAGCGCCTTGTTGCCGCCAAAGGAGGGGACACGGTTCGCGGGGTTGTGTACGACATCCTCAGGGGCCCTGAATGGCCCGAGGGCTTCACGGCTCGGTCACTCCGTTCGCCGGTGACTGATCGGTGGAACGGCGAAGAAGCAGCTTTGAGAGAGCATCAGTCGATTGAAGCTGAGCGGTACTTCCGAGCATTGGGAGAAGGGGACGATTCGGCCCGAGTCGTCTGGGCAGGTGAAGGCGTGGGGAAGGTCACTTCGATTCTTCCTGCAGCTGAAATAACTGAGCGGTTTCCAGTCTGTCGCTAGATCAAGTTCAGGCTAGGTCGGGATAGTCAAGTTGCCTGAGGGCCTCGTACACAACCACAGCGACGGAGTTTGAGAGATTGAGGCTGCGTGATGTGCTCAACATCGGGATCCGAAGCGCCTGCTGCACGAAGTCGGCAGAGATCACCTCAGAAGGTAGGCCCACTGACTCTTTCCCAAATAGGAGTATGTCCCCGTCTTGAAACGCGACCTTCTGGAAGGCCTCGGTTGCCTCGCCGGTGAGAGCGAAGACTCGCTGACCCTCGAGTTTGCCGAGACACTCTGACAACGACTGGTGTTCCGTGACTTTCGCCCACTCGTGATAGTCCAACCCGGCCCGGCGGAGCGCCGCCTCCTCCATTTTGAAGCCGAGGGGATGGACGAGGTGAAGAGCAATACCGGTATTGGCGGACAAACGGATGATGCTGCCGGTGTTGCCGGGGATCTCAGGTTCGAGCAACACAACATTGAGCATTAGAAGAGGCGAGGGACGTTGGATTCGATGCCGCGGAGTTCGTCGTAGTCCACTTCAACGCACTCGATCCCGCGGGCTTGGGCAATGACTCTTGCTTGAGGTGCGATCGATTGGGCGACAAAGATCCCTCTGACCGGAGCGAGGCGGGAGTCTAGGTTCATTCGCTCGAGGTATCTGGCTAGCTGCTCCACTCCGTCGATGCCTCCCTGGCGTTTGATCTCAATGGCTACCGATTCCCCGGCTTCGGTGTGACAGAACAGATCGACCGGACCGATATCGGTTGGGAACTCCCTTCGCACCAACCGCAACCCTTCTTCGATTTGCTCAGGTCGCTCAGCTAGCAGCACCTGAAGATGAGCCTCCACTCCATCCTTCTGCAAGCCAGGATCGATGCCCATGTCATGTCCGAAGTCGTGAAGGATTTCCTCGATGTCGATCTCTAGACGTTCCCCCTGTTTGTTGGTGACTGTCCAGAGCGCATCGGTCTCTTCGAGGTAGTTGGGAGCGTTCATCCAGTTGAGAGGTTTGTAGGCGCCGCCATCGGCATGAATGGCAACGCAACCATCGGCCTTCACCATCAGCAGGCGGACCGCAGAAGGTAGATAGGCAGTGAGACGACCTTCGTAGGTCACGGAACATCTGGCGATCACTAGGCGCATGGACGTAGGTTAGGGGTCTCGGGACACTCAGGCCCCTAGTCACCCATCTCAGCTTGGCGCCCTAATCTCTGGAGATGTCCTCGTTGCTCTACCCGCTGCTTCTCGAACCGATTCTTGTGGGGAAGCCGTGGGGTGGCCGAAGTTTGGAGGTGATAGGGAAGTTGCTGCCGGGCGACGGTCCCTTTGGTGAGAGCTGGGAAGTTGCCGACCTCTCCGACACGGTGGTTCGGGCACCGCAACTCGGTAGGACCCGAGTCAAGAACGGGGCCCATGCTGGGCGAACCCTGCGCGACTTGATCGCCGAGTTCGGTGAGGGCCTTCTTGGCTCCATTCCGCCGACTCCGGCAGGGGACTTCCCTCTGTTGGTTAAGTACCTTGATGCCGCAGAGCATCTGTCGGTGCAGGTGCACCCAACCGCCGAGTACGCCAAGAGAGACGCCGAGACAAGGTTCAAGACGGAGTCCTGGTACGTCGTCGCCGCTGACCCAGGTGCAGTCCTCTATGTGGGGTTCAACGAAGGCGTGTCAGCTGAGATGGTGGAGGCGGCGGTGGGCACCCGGCAGCTTGTTGGGCTTCTGCGTGAGGTCCCGGCGACCCCAGGAGGGTTTATTCACCTGCCGGCTGGGACCGTACATGCGTTGGGTGCCGGAGTGGTGGTCGCTGAGATCCAGACCCCGTCTGACACGACATTCCGTCTCTATGACTGGACACAGGAGTACTCGCGTCCACAACGCGAACTGCATCTCACCGAAGGGCTGTCTGCGATTGATCTTGGTCAGCAACCTGTGCCGACACAACCGATGGTGGGGACTGGCAGGAGAACACTCGTCAGTAATGAGTTCTACTGGGTGAGAGAGATTCGTGGGCCTGATGTGTTGGCGCTTGAGCCTGGGTCCGAGCTTCGGGTTCTTATGGTGATTTCTGGTGCGATCCATGTTCGTTGGGGGCAGGATGAGCCCCTACTCGTACAGGCAGGGGGATCGGTGATTCTTCCGGCGACGGTGGTTGCGAAGGTGGTTATTGAGTCTCTGGGCGAAGCCACCATTCTTGAGATCGGGTTTGGGTAGACCGGCTCTGCACTACTCGCGGTAAACAGCGTTTGATAATTCATTAGTTCTGAACTAGTAAATAGGTCTGACGTCGAGTAAACTTTGAGCAGGCATTTAGATGACACGGTTCTGGAAACTCGATCTTCAGACGTGGTCCGGTAGTCAGTCCGGCACGAAGCTCACCCGGCGGGCCCCCACCGATGAAGCTACAACTATGTACTTCCGGTCCTTCCCTGTCAGCCTCTTCGGAATTGAGCGTTCCGAACCCTTCACTTCAAATACGGTGGTTACCGATGATCGGTACCGCATTGAGACAAGAGAGGTAATGGAATGAGACGAGTGCTCATACTCGGAGCCGGTACGGCCGGAACGATGGCAGCGAACATGCTTCGCAGAAAGCTTGACGCCACTTGGGAAGTGGTCGTGGTCGACCGCGAAAAGACTCACTACTACCAGCCAGGTTTTCTGTTCCTTCCTTTTGGAACGTACGGACCAGAGGATGTCATTAAGGACAAGCAAGAGTTCATCCCAGACGGGGTGCGATTCATCGACGCTGAGATTGGTTCGGTAGACCCGAACAAGAACGAGGTCGTGCTCAATAACGGCGAGACCGTGTCCTACGACTACTTGGTCATAGCAACCGGAACTCATCCGACACCGAGCGAAACGCCCGGCCTTGAAAGCCCTGAGTACGGGAAGACCATTCACGACTTTTATACCTTTGAGGGAGCGATGGCTCTCCGAGAAGCACTCAAGGGTTTCGAAAAGGGCCGACTCGTGGTCAACCTGATCGAGTTGCCAATCAAGTGCCCCGTGGCTCCGCTGGAGTTCGCTTTCCTTGCAGATGCGCATTTCGAGGACAAGGGAATACGAGACAACATCGAAATTGTGTACGTAACTCCGCTGGAAGGTCCGTTCACGAA
>CAXMPE010000172.1:0-3897 GCA_964195245.1 uncultured Verrucomicrobiales bacterium
GACCCATCATCGCGCCGAGGCCGATACACGAGCACAAGAAGCAGTTGGCATGCCTCCGTCACTGAGAGGAGCCGGCCCACAACCTCGAGCGAAGCACTGTCGGCCCAGTGGAGGTCCTCAAACACGACGACAGATGGAGCAGTGAGACAGATGGCGCGAACGAGTTCGACGACGGCTCCAAATATTGCCTCCTGTAGCGCTGGTGGGGCAAGGTAGTTGAGCCGATGTCCGTGCTCGTCGGGGACCTCTCCGCCGAGTACCGAAGTAATGAACGGAGCTACTTCAGCAACGCGGGCCGGTAGAGCATTACCGACCGCTTCTTCCACGGTTCCCCAGATCTCAGACACTGGCGTTTCGGCGCCCAATCCAATGATCGAGCGCAACACTCCTCGCACGGGTGCGTACGCGGAGGCGGTCTCGTAAGAGAGCGAGCGCCCCTCATACCAAGGAGTCGAACCAGCAGCCTCCTTGAACTCAGACATCAGACGGGACTTCCCGAGGCCTGCCTCACCCATCACTGAGACAACAGCACCGCCGCCCGCCCGGACATCGGACATCGCCTCGTTGAGTACTGCCAGCTCCCGGTCGCGGCCGATCATCGGAGCGCTGAGCCCCTCGATACCTCTAATGTTGTCTGGTCGAGATACGGACTCGACTACCCGCCACGACGGCACAGGCTCAGAACGGCCCTTGACATCCACCAAACCTAAGTCTTCGAAGCTGAACAGTTTGCCGATCGACTTCTTTGTGTCCTCGGAAATCTGAACAGTCCCCGGCTGGGCGGTTTGCTCCATCCGAGCAGCGATATTCACAGCGTCACCCATCGCGGTGTACTCCACGCGTAGATCCGACCCCACCGCTCCCACAACTACCAGCCCCGTATTGATCCCGACGCGTACGTCGAACTCGATACCAAACTCCGCTCGCACCGACTCTCGATACGGGCCGATGGCTTCGATGATCTCAAGCCCCGCACGCACTGCTCTCTCTGGGTCGTCTTCATGGCTGATCGGCGCTCCAAAGAACGCGAGAATGGCGTCACCCATCAGACGCGCGAGCGTTCCTTCATAGCGGTAGACCGGCGTGATCAGGTGCTCGAATGCGCCGTTCATGATGTCGGCCCAGTCTTCTGGGTCTAGGTTTTCAGCGGCGGTCGACGAGCCTTGGACATCACAAAACAGCATGGTCACCTGGCGGCGCTCACCTTGTAGCTTGCCCCCAGCCTTCGAGGCAGCTTCCAACTTTTCAACGAGAGCGGCAGGAATATACCTGCGAACACGGTCCTCCGCTGATACTGCGGCAGCTTCTTCGGCAGCAGATCCGACTTTGTGGCCGCACGTCGAGCAAAACTCAGCGCCCGCCGCGAGCGGATTCTGACAATTGGTGCACAGCTGAACCAGTTCCGAGCCACATTTTGAGCAGAAGCCAGCAGTCGCCGGGTTCGAGGTCCCGCACTTGGTACAGCTCGTTGTATCACTCATAAGGCGCCATCGTACCGTCGCCACCATGTCCCGCGCCAAGAAAAGTCGCTTCTTCGGACGGGCACACGGAGCTCGCCGGCACCCAATTAGCGGGAGACAAGCCTCCCGGGCGCCATCCGAACCAGTCTCTCAAGCATGTCGTACGCGTGCTCAGCGGTCTTCTTTTCTTCTTCTTCAAGAAGATTCGCCATAACTTTCAGAACCCACTCCATTAGGGGCTTGGACCTGAGGCCAGTCTTCGTGAGAGTCGACATAATCCACGGCTGGCCAATCGCCTTGACGAACAACCTCGCAAAGCGGTAGTAATCGCCGTACTCCTCCTCCAAGAAGTCGGGATACGCCATGAGATGGCCCGGGTTGTTGGTCTTGATTGCCTCACCAACGAACCCAGCAGCGATGCGACCGGTCTCGTACGCGTACGAAATACCTTCCCCGTTCCATGGGTTGATGGCCCCAGCTGCGTCACCTACCGCAATCCAGTTCGGTCCGGCCTTCGGCCCAACTGAGAGGGCCATGGACAGTTTTCCTCCCCTGTGTGGCGTCGGGTTGGTCAGCTCCCACTCCGAGGGTGCGCTCCCGCTGTAGGCATGCATCATGTCGGTGGTGTTGACATCCTTCCAACGCTTGAACGTAGAGAGCAGGCCTACCCCTACGTTCACCGTGCCGTCGCCCAAGGGGAATATCCATCCGTACCCAGGCATGGCCGCACCGGTTGCATCGGTGATGTACAGCTGTGACTCCATGAACGGATCGGTTGACATTGGCGAATCGAAGTAGCCACGAGCCGCCAGCCCCATGGGGTAATCACGACGTCGAGAGGTACCGAGCACACGACCAAATCTACTCAGCGAACCGTCGGCAACCACCACGTAGTCGGCAGTGATGCGCTCGCGCTCGCCGTCCTTGATCAGGTCGACATGGGTGACCTTTCCGCCATCGACCACCGGCTCTGCGGTGGTCTCTTGGTGGAGCTTCGCTCCGGCAGCCACCGCCAGCTTCACGACGTCATGATCTAGATCTCTCCGCCGAATAATCGCCCCCCAGTTGGGGAACTTGGAGTGGTCTGGCCATTGCATCTCCAGTTTCAGCTCAGGACCGCCGTAGCTTCGCAGTCCAGTGACGCGATGGAGACCGGGCCGTTCGAAGTCGAAGTTGTACCCCATGAGTTGCAGTTCGTAGATAGCCCGAGGCGTCAACCCGTCACCGCAAGTCTTCTCGCGTGGGAAGGACTTCTTCTCGACAAGGGTCACGTCCATGCCAGCCTTTGCGAGCCAGAAGGCAGCGGATGAGCCAGCGGGGCCTGCACCCACAACAACAACATTTGACATGGCGCAATGCTAACCCCAAACCAGAGTTCGGAGTGAAGAGCCTCCGAACTCAACCTAGACCCAGACCTGGACCTGAACTACCCGCCTAAGCTTTGTTAGTGGCATCCAGTGAGAAGATCCCCAGAGCAACCATCGGACGACTCCCCCGTTACCTCTCCTTTCTGGGCGCTCTACCCGCGAGAACCCAGACTGTTTCATCGCGGGACCTCGGTGCAGCAACCGGCTTCACAGGCGCCTCGATTCGCAAGGATCTTTCACACCTAAACGTAATCGGGACCCGTGGCTTGGGATACGACGTCACCCATCTGCAGGATCAGATCCGCAAGACGCTCGGACTAGAAGTCGAGAGAAACATCGTCCTCGTCGGGGCCGGGAACCTAGGCTCCGCGCTGGCTAACTACCAGGGTCTCTTGGAAGCAGGGTTTCTACTCACAAACATATTCGATGCAGGCGCCCGGCAGATAGGGACAATGGTGGGCGGCCTCACCGTCCAGCCTATGGAAGAACTGCACTCCATGGAAGACGTCTCCATCGCCATCATGGCCGTTCCGAGACGAGTGGCTCAAAGCGTTGCTGACCGGCTCACAGAAGCAGGCATCACCTCAATCTTGAACTTCGCTCCAAAGACCCTCAAACTCCCTGACGGAGTGATCTCAAGGCAGGTGGATTTGTCCACTGAGCTACAGGTGTTGGCGTACTTTGATCAGTGAATGGAGCGTCCGCGTTCGCGGCCGCCACTAGGACTAAAACTAGAACTAGGACAACGACACCCCTTTACAGCCCCGAACCCTGGGTTGGGGGTAGTTCAGGTCTAGGTCCAGGTCTACGTTGGGTTTGGGTCCAGGTCTAGGTCTAGGTTTGGTTTAGGGGGCTGGGCTGCACCATCGTGAGTTCTAGGGCCGGTGCGGTCGACTTGTCTGTGGTTGCTCTATAGGTCGCCAATTCTTCGGGCCCGAGGGCGTCAAAGGCGCCTTCGACGAGGCGCTCATAGCTCGCCGAACGATGATCCCTGCCATGCCGCCGACTTTCCTCTCCGATCCGGACCGCATCAGCCCGGGTCAAGTAGGTCATGACCCGACCTTCGAACG
>CAXMPE010000173.1:0-6783 GCA_964195245.1 uncultured Verrucomicrobiales bacterium
TTCAGGAATGGACTCCCCGCAGCTCGTCGCTCTTCCACCACGATGGGGGTTTCCACGATGGTGTAGCCCAGACGTTCGGCTCGGATGATCAGCTCCGTATCGAAGAGGTCCTTTGTGCGAGTCACACGACCGGCCACTTCCTCGACAACGCTTCTTGAGAAGGCTTTGATCCCGTGTGTGTCCTGCACCTCCGAGCTCAGGAGGAATCGGAGAACCTGGCTGAGACCCCAAGTTCCTAGCCGGCGAATGGCCGGCCTTCTATCGTCGGAGCCTTCGGCTCGCTTTGATGCAATGACGATGTCCGCCTCTGTAACAGCAACCGTCTCAACGAACGGGGCCGAGAAGTAGTCAATGTCGAAGGTCACCGACCAATCGGAGGAGCTACGCAACAATCCTGCACGCAGAGCCGCGCCGTAGTCTGGATCCGGGAGTTGCAGCATGACTCCGTCTCCGCTCCAAGCCTCAAGAGCCGAGCTGACAATGTTCGCTGTGTCGTCGGTGGAGCCGTTCTCCACCACAATCAGATCCCAAATGATATTCGTCTGAGACATGTCACGCACTAGTTGCTCAAAGGCGTGCTCGAAGAAAGCAGCTTCGTTGTAGACGGGGATGATGATGGTGAAGGTGAGACTCATTAGGCGAGAAGTGTAAAACCCCGACAGAACTAGAACTAGGACTAGAACCAAAACTAGAACAGAGACTTCTTGGTTCTAGTCTTAGTTCTAGTTCTAGTCTTTGGTTCATGCTTTCACCGTTCCTTGCCGAGATTCTGCGTTGCCCTGCCTGCAAAGGCGAACTCACCCAAGATGAGCCAAACAGTCGGCTCTGCTGTGATGATTGCCACCTGGGCTACGCTGTCGCCGACGGCGTGCCCGTCATGCTGATTGATCAAGCCACCCCTTGCACACAGGAGCCCTAGTGGATTACGACGTAGCAAATCTTGCCCTCTCAGAAGAGGGGGCACGCCGCCTTGAGTGGGCCGGCAGACGGATGCCGGTGCCCAATACGATTCGCGAACGATTCGCTCAGGAGAAGCCGTTTGACGGACTGAAGATCGCGGCCTGCCTTCATGTCACCTCCGAGACAGCGAACCTCATGCTCGCGCTGCGCGACGGCGGGGCTCAGGTAGCGCTTGCTGCTTCCAACCTCCTCTCCACTCAGGACGACATAGCGGCTGCTCTGGTCCAGGAGGGCATCTCCGTCTTCGCTCGACGCGGGACGGACGACGAGACCTATTACTCCCATCTTCACTCGGCGCTCGACATCGATCCAGACATAACGATGGATGATGGTGCCGACCTAGTGAACCTCTTACACACCACCAGGACTGAGATCACTCCGATTGGTTCGATGGAGGAGACCACGACTGGTGTGATCCGGCTGCGGGCAATGGCTGCTGAGGGCAAGCTTCGCTTCCCTGTGGTGGCTGTTAACGACTCTGCCACCAAGCATCTGTTCGACAATCGGTTCGGGACGGGCCAGTCGGCCATGGACGGGATTATCCGAGCTAGCAACGTCTTGATCGCCGGTTCGGTTGTAGTCGTGGTTGGCTTTGGGGACTGTGGCCGGGGCGTAGCATCACGAGCTCACGGCCTTGGGGCGCGGGTTGTGGTGGTGGAGATCGATCCCATTCGAGCTCTCGAGGGAGTTCTTGAAGGCTACGAAGTTATGACGATGGATGACGCGGCCAAGGTCGGAACCATCTTCATCACCCTCACCGGAAACAAGCACGTGATCGCTCGGGAGCACTTCAACGTGATGAAGGATTCGGTGATTGTTGCCAACGCGGGTCACTTCGACGTCGAGTTGGAACTGACGGCTTTGGCAGAGATGGCTGTGAGCCGTCGGCCCATTCGGGAGAACTTAGAGCAGTTCGAGTTGCCCGATGGCAGAAGGATCTTGGTTGCCGCCGAAGGGCGCCTCGTGAACTTGGGTGCCGCAGAGGGTCATCCTGCCGACGTGATGGACCTGTCCTTCTCGGCCCAGGGACTGGCGACTGAGTGGATTGTCAAGAACCACTCGGATCTGGGCCCAAAGATCTATACGCTTCCAACGGAGCTCGATCACCATATTGCCAAGCTGAAGCTTGAAGCGTTTGGTGCTGGACTGCAGGTGCTGACGCCAGCCCAAGAGAAGTACATGAACTCCTGGGAAGAGGGAACCTAGAAGCGGTAGCCCCCTAGCAATAGAGGGTTCCGTGGGGTATACCTGCCGATGTGTGGTGCTTTTCCTGCGAACAGTTTTCTCGGCTTCAGCTGTGTGGACGTTGTATCAACGGGCTTGAGGTCGCACCCGACACCAGCACTCCCGATGGGCTTGTAGTTCGAGCAGCGTTCTTGCACGAGGGTACGGCCAGAGAATTGGTCACAAAGCTGAAGTATCAGGGAGTGGGTCGGATTGCTGATTACTTCGCAAGGTCCCTTGTGGAGCGTTTGCCATCGGCGACTCAATTGTTGGTTCCAATCCCACGAGTCTTGGCTCGGCGCGTCAAGTACGGCGTTGATCCGGCACTTTTGATAGCAAGGGCCCTGCAGCGACGCACCGGCCTACCGATTGTCGGCGCTTTAGGAGCCCCGCTGTGGGCTCCCCGCAGCGCTGGCCGGGCCCTCGATCAGCGACAGGCTAAGCAGTTCTGGGCGACAAAGCCGGTCCACAATTGGCTCCTCGTCGATGATGTTGTGACGTCTGGTTCAACCCTTGGGTCGGCTGCAAGAGCCCTGCCTGGGATTGGCCATGGGGCAGTCACCGCGACGGCCTCGCTGTAGGGGCGTTCCTACCAGGTAGCGCCGACGCCGAGTGCTATTTCTCAAGCAGATCCGTCTATTACCGAGCTCTCCGCTCAGCCGAAATCGTCAAAGCTTGCCCCTTGTCATCGGGTCCGAGCAAGCTCATGGCGAGACGACATGTGACCTCGATCCGGCTTCAGATCTCCCAGAACGGTCCGACCAGCCCGAGGTCGGCAAACATGGACACTACGTCATCGGCAGGGGGTCGCTGCCACTCGGGATCAAAGCGCCCTGAATACCAGAGATGCCCTAGTTCGAGGACTTTCTGCACGCCGACCACAGCCCCCTTCTTGTGGCCGTGCGCTGCTACCCATGCGTCTACATCTTGTTCCGACCGGAACAGGAGGATGTTGCCTCAGGTGTAGCCAATGTCATCCCAGAACTGCTTGGCCGGAACTAGGAAATGCACAACACCGTCGGGCTCGACCTCCCCGTTTGCCACCGTCCACTCGAGGTTGGGTCCACCCAAGGGATTGGGTGCCGTGACGACTCCATCTCCGACTAGTGCCAAGATGGCCAATCCGTCCCAGCCGCAGTTGGCGTTCCAAACGCGTTCACCGTTCGCCGCGGTGAACCCTGTCGGCTCACCGGCAAACGGATGGGCCATCCAGATGTCGGTTGTGCCCGGCTTGAGCACAATGGCATGAGAGTCGGCCAGGCTTTCGAACGCCTCTTCTACTTTTCCGCCAGAGAGCCCCAAGCCAGCAGCGCAGCTCTCAGCGGTTGGGGTTGTGCTGTTGTCACGGAACTGTCGGTAGATCTCGGCTCGTACGTGGTCGTCCGTCACAGATGTCCGTTGAAGTCAGTTTGATATGGGGTGTATCTTCCTGCCATTTCTGCACTGTAGGTCATCGCCCAGTTAGGAAGGGCGCCGAGTAGAATTTTTCCCAACATGTCTATCTTCACAAAAGCTCTCCGCGCAGGCGAGGGCAAGATTCTCGGTCAACTTGAAGCGTTCTCAGAAGAAGTGAGCGCGCAGGAACCTGCTGTCCAAAAACTCACCGACTCAGAGCTTCAGGCGAAGACCGATGAGTTCCGTTCGCGGCTAGCTGAGGGGGAGACGCTCGACGACATAGCTGTGGAGGCTTTTGCTGTGCTGCGCGAAGCAGCTGTTCGGGTCCTGGGTATGCGCCCCTTCGATGTGCAGGTGATGGGTGGGGTTGCGCTTCACCGGGGCATGGTGATTGAGATGCGTACGGGAGAAGGCAAGACGCTCGTGTCTACGATGCCTGCCTACCTCAACGCCCTCGGGGGCAACGGCGTCCACGTTGTCACCACTAACGATTACCTCGCAAGTCGCGACTCGGAGTGGATGGGCGAAGTTCACCGCTTCATGGGGCTTACGGTGGGACTCATCCAAGCCGACATGGACGCGCCAGCTCGCAAACTTGCCTATGCCGCCGATATCACTAACGGCACGAACAATGAGTTCGGCTTCGATTACCTCAGGGACAACATGGCCATGAGCGCCGAGCAGATGGCGAAACGGGGCCACAGCTTCGCCATCATTGACGAAGTTGACTCGATTCTGGTGGACGAGGCTAGGACGCCGCTCATCATCTCGGGCGTTGTCGGTGATGCAGCCAAGTGGTATCGAGATTTCGCCAAGATTGCTCGCGGTCTCATGGCTGATGTCCACTACGAGGTCGACGAAAAGAAGCGTCAAGTTATTACGACTGAGGAGGGTGTGACCCGTGTCGAGCAGATTCTCGGCGTCGAGAACATGTACGACTACGCGGCGGTCGACTTTGTTCACCATTTGGATGTAGCGCTCAAGGCTGAAGCCCTCTACGCCAAGGACGTGGAGTACTTGTTGAACGGCGGCGAAGTAAAGATTGTCGACGAATTCACTGGTCGAGTGCTTGATGGACGCCGTTATTCCGAGGGCCTCCATCAAGCTATTGAGGCCAAAGAGGGCGTTCAGGTGAAGCAAGAGAACCAGACCCTTGCCACGATCACCCTTCAGAACTATTTCCGGATGTACGACAAGCTGTCAGGGATGACGGGGACTGCTCAAACTGAAGCTGCAGAGTTCAAAGAGATTTATGACCTCGAGGTCGTCCAACTCCCCACTAATCGGCCAATCGCTCGCGTAGACCAAGAGGATTTCATCTATAAGTCTGAGGCTGGGAAGTTCTCAGCAGTCACATCCGACGTCACTCAACGCCACGCTAAGGGCCAGCCGGTTCTCATTGGGACCGTCAGCATCGAGACCTCTGAGGCCCTGTCTCGTGCGCTGCGCAAGGCTGGCGTGCCTCACGAGGTCCTAAACGCGAAGCACCATCAGCGCGAAGGCGAGATTATCGCTCAGGCAGGGCGAAGGGGAGCAGTTACGGTCGCCACCAACATGGCGGGGCGTGGGGTCGATATCAAACTTGGTGGAGACGCCGAGGGATTGGCCTACAGCTCCGCACGGCAGTCCGGCTTCGTTGTGGGGTCTCCAGAATTCGAGGCCAAGAGAGCTGAAGCGCTCGTGGACTTCCAGGCGAGGTGTGACGAAGGACGCGGGGACGTCCTTGCAGCGGGCGGGCTTTACGTTCTTGGGACCGAGCGCCACGACTCTAGGCGGATCGACAACCAGCTCCGAGGTCGGTCTGGACGTCAGGGTGACCCGGGCGAATCTCGATTCTTCCTCTCGACCGAGGACGACCTTATTCGCCGCTTCTCTGGTGAACGGGTCCACAGCATCATGGAGCGTCTACGCATGCCAGAGGACGAGGCGATTGAGAACAAGATGATCAGCAAAGCCGTTGAACGGGCCCAAAGCGCGGTCGAGTCTCAAAACTTCGAGATCCGTAAGAACGTGCTCAAGTACGACGAAGTGATGAACAAGCAGCGTGAGATCATATACAGCTGGCGCTCGGGAATCCTCCTAGGCGGACAGGCTGAGGAACTCGCCCAAACGTGGATCGATGAAGTCGTCGAGAACGTGGTCCTCAGTGTTGTGGGTGAGCAGACCCCAGCCGAGACTTGGGACTGGGACGAACTCCTCAAGGAGTTGAACGTCGTCTATCCAACACGACTTGGTGAGGGCTCTGTCACAACCGATGGGTTGGTGGACGAAGCGATCTCTGATGCTCATCTGCAGTACGAAGAGCGTGAGGAGGAATTCACTCCTGAGATTTTGCGTCAGTTGGAGAAGCGAATTGCGCTCTCCATGATCGACAACAAGTGGCGCGATCACCTTGGCGAGATGGACTATCTGCGAGCTGGGATCAACTTGAGAGCCATGGGGCAGCGTGATCCGCTGGTCGAGTATCAGAACGAGGGCTACGACGCCTTTTCTGGTGCTATCGAATCGGTGAAGGAAGACGCGATCCGGTACCTCTTTCATGTGCAGATGGTCCGCCCGGAGAAGGCTGCAAGCCAGATCAAGGTCCAGCAGGGTGTTGCCTCGGGTGGTGGGCAGGCGGCGGCCAAAAAGCCGGTGCGAGTGAGCGACAAGGTAGGCCGCAATGAGCAATGTCCTTGTGGTTCGGGCAAGAAGTACAAGAAGTGTCACGGAGCTAACTAATGGGGGATTTAGAGATTCGGGCAAGCGTGGCAGACCTGCGCAACCGGCTTGACGATGCCCGGAGGTTTCTTTGACCTCGCATCGAAGGAAGAAGAGCTACTTGAACTGAAAGAGACCGCGGCCGACCCTGGCCTATGGTCGGACCCCGACCAAGCACGCGATATCACCCGCAAGATCGCTCGATACGAGCGCTTGATTGGTTCCGTCACCCGGTTGCTAGAGGGGGTAGATGACTCTGACGTCCTCAGAGAGTTGCTCACGGCAGAAGGGGACGAGGCTGGCCTGACGGAGGTCGCTTCAGACTTGGCAGAGGTAGAGGCTCAAGTAGAGGTTCTTGAGATCGAGTCGCTGTTCTTTGAGAAGTACGACGATCACAACGCCATTGTGACCGTGCACGCTGGGGCGGGGGGCGTTGATGCTCAAGATTGGACGGAGATACTGCTGCGAGGCTACCTCCGCTTCCTCGAAGGCCAAGGGTTCAAA
>CAXMPE010000174.1:0-3655 GCA_964195245.1 uncultured Verrucomicrobiales bacterium
TCGACAAGCCTTCGATGCCGTGTTGGGCGAAGAGCCGAACCAGATTTCGGCCCCTGGCCCCACGGCTGTCGTAAGTGCAGAGGCATTGCTCGACTTCACGATCCTCAATGGTTCGGTGACAATGGCGGGGGTACGGACGAATGTCGATGTCGCCATTCAGTACCTTGCGTCGTGGCTCACTGGAAACGGTGCAGTCGCCATCTACAACCTGATGGAAGACGCGGCAACGGCAGAGATATCACGATCGCAACTCTGGCAGTGGCTCCACAACCGAGTCACCACCGCTGAAGGGGTTGCCATCGACGTGGCGCTCATCGAGTCCATCGCCAACGAAGAGCTCCAGCGGATCGCGGAAGCCATTGGTGAGCAAGCCTTCCAAGAAGGGCGTTTCGACGAAGCCCGACACCTACTTGAGTCCCTTGTCATCTCGGACGTATTCATCGAATTTCTGACCCTGCCCGCTTATCAACTCATCGACTGAACCAACTAAGGACCCATACCATGAAGCACATGACAGCTGAAGAACGAGCCCAAGCAATAGCGTACGACTGGGACAACAATCCCCGGTGGGACGGGGTGACCCGTGACTACACAGCTGAGGACGTGGTCCGTCTACAGGGATCCTTCACTGTCGAGCAAACGCTGGCAGCGCGAGGGGCACGCCGTCTCTGGGAACTCCTAGGTGCCGAAGAGTACGTCCACGCTTTGGGAGCGATGACCGGGGGCCAAGCAGTGCAAATGGTGAAGGCTGGCCTCAAAGCCATCTACCTGTCCGGATGGCAGGTTGCGGGAGACGCCAACGCCGCAGGCGAGGTATACCCGGATCAGTCGCTTTACCCAGCGCATTCAGGACCTGAACTTGTCAAGAAGATCAACAACGCCCTGGTCCGGGCTGACCAGATTGACTGGTCTGAAGGCAACGACGACACCGAATGGATGATCCCGATTGTGGCCGACGCAGAAGCCGGCTTCGGAGGCGCGCTCAACGTCTTCGAACTTACCAAGGGCTACATCAAGGCAGGAGCTGCAGCCGTTCACCTCGAGGATCAGCAGGCATCTGAGAAGAAGTGCGGCCACATGGGCGGGAAGGTCCTCGTACCCACCCAGCAGCATGTCAGGACTTTGCAGTCTGCCCGGCTGGCGGCTGATGTCATGGGAGTGCCCACGCTGATCGTGGCCCGCACCGACTCGCTCAGCGCTGACCTCCTAACAAGCGATATCGACGAGCGGGACCAGGCATTCGTGACCGGCGAGCGGACGCCGGAAGGGTTCTTTCGGGTGCAGAACGGCATGGGGGCGGCTATTGCCCGTGGCTTGGCTTACGCTCCCTACGCAGATCTCCTCTGGTGCGAGACGTCAACACCGACTCTCGCCCAGGCCAAGGAGTTTGCCGACGCCATCCACGCTGAGTTCCCCGGAAAGATGCTTGCCTATAACTGCTCTCCTTCATTCAATTGGAAGAGCCATTTGAGCGACGAGGAGATTGCTGTCTTCCAGCAGGAGTTGGCGAAGATGGGCTACAAGTTCCAGTTCATCACCCTCGCAGGTTTCCATGTACTCAACGCATCAATGTTCGATCTCGCACAGGGCTATGCCAAGGAGGGCATGACCGCCTACGTGAAGGTCCAAGAGTCCGAGTTTGGAATGGAAGATCTGGGCTATACCGCAACCCGTCACCAGCGTGAAGTTGGCGCGGGGTACTTCGATCAGATCTCACAGGTGATTACCGGAGGACAATCGTCCACCTTGGCGCTAGTGGGCTCCACCGAAGAACATCAGTTCTGATGAGTCCTACGGGGCGCACAGGAGTTGACCGCTCAGTACGTAGAGCGGTCGACTCGCGTCCTTCTGACAGTCGACTCGCAAACGATGTTGCCAGGCTCATCTGGTCTGAGTATCAAGACCTATGGGATCAATTCCACACCATTACAAGCCGCGCTCCCGATCGATTCGCCGCTGCGGACTGGGAAGGTATGGACTCGGACACAAAGGCCCGGCTCAAGGCCTACATCAACAAGGCGGCCCAGACCGCTGAGCTCGCGAGGGACGCTTGCGACGACCGCCTCAACAGTGTTGCGCTCTGGACCGGCGTCAAAGCCGTGTTCAGCGGACTCATCGAAGACTCGGCCTATCAGGAACTCGCTGAGACCTTCTTCAACTCAATCACTCGCAAGGTCTTCACCACCGAGGGCGTGAACCAGCAGATCGAGTTCGTGTCGAGCGACTTCGCATCGTTTCTTCCCGCAGAACCAGAGGTTGGTGTATTGGCGTACACGACCGTCGGGGGTTCTATCTCGTCCACCCTCGAGGGGCTGTTGAGCGCTGCCATGCAGCGGGTCCAATGGGAGGACCTTCCTTCCGACTGTTCCAAGACTTCGGCAAGGCTCAAGGAAGCCTTAGGGGACGTCACCTCCTTCGAGACCGTCCAGTCGGTGTTCTACCGCGGTAGAGGTGCCTATCTCATCGGCCGCGCTTGGTACGGCAACGATCAGGTCCCGTTTGCTCTTGCCTTCCTGCACGGAACCGACGGGGTCCGACTGGACGCCGTTCTCACGAGCGAAGCTGAGCTGTCAGTGCTCTTCAGCTTCGCTCACTCGTACTTCCATGCAATCATCGACCATCCATCCTCGGTGGTCGGCTTCCTATCTAGCCTCATGCCGAGAAAGCGCCTTGGCGAGTTGTACACATCGCTTGGCTACCACAAGCACGGCAAGACCGATTTGTTCCGATCGCTTGTACGCCACCTCGAACGTTCACCCGACCGATTCACCATCGCAGAAGGCGTCGAGGGAATGGTCATGTCAGTGTTCACACTTCCGGGTTTCGATGTGGTCTTCAAAGTCATCAAGGATTCATTCCCCCCGCAGAAGAAGGTCACCCGGTCAGGAGTTCGCTCGGCCTACGAGGTTGTCTTCAACCATGACCGAGTAGGCCGTCTCGTGGACGCCTACGAGTTCGAACATCTCACGTTTGCTCGTGAGCGATTCGATCCCGAACTCCTAGAGCACCTGACCAAGAACTGTTCGCGGGACGTCCTAATCGGCACCAAGGAAGTCCTTCTGAGCCACGTCTACATCGAACGGAAAGTCACCCCCCTAGACGTCTTCCTCAGGCGAGCGGATACTGAGGGCTCCGTCTCGGCAGTGGTTGATTACGGCCAGGCAATCAAGGATCTCATGGCTGCGGGCATCTTCCCGGGCGACATGCTCTTGAAGAACTTTGGAGTGACTCGGCACGGAAGGATCGTGTTCTACGACTATGACGAGCTTCAGCTAATTGACCAATGCAGGTTCCGCAAGATCCCCGTCGCCACTCATCCCGACGATGAGATGGCCGACGATCCGTGGTTCTCCACCGGACCCGGCGACGTCTTTCCCGAAGAGTTCATCAAGTTCCTCGGCTTGCAACCAGCACTTCGCCAAGTCTTCCTAGATTTGCATGGTGACCTCTTCACGAGTGAGCTCTGGAAGTCAGCCCAAGACTCGGTCGCCTCGGGGGATCAGATACAGATCTATCCCTACAGCAAGCAAGCGCGGCTAAGTACTCCCTAGCAACGCCGACGCCGGTCGCCAATATCGAGTAAACAGTGGGCAATGAGCAAGCTGACCATCAACCCGCACATCACCCGACTCTCATGCTCAATGACCGGTGAAGA
>CAXMPE010000175.1:0-3441 GCA_964195245.1 uncultured Verrucomicrobiales bacterium
ACGTGTACGTCTCTCCCCCCAAGGTGACGGCCGCGTACGTCGGCCCAACACTCCCGATCACACCGCTCGCTGGCACAGGGACCACCCTCTCGGCGACGCCCTTGTACCCAAGCAGGATCGTTGAATCTCGGTGATGCGGGGTCAGTCGCAACCCAATCCCCCATGGACCGTCGGTAGGCATCTCAGCCTCATAAACCAACTGTGCAGCCGCCCCATACGCCGCTGGTGACGGCGTCGAAGCCGGGAACTCTATCTCGTCGACAAAGCGAGTGGTCGCTGTTCCGGCTACCACGTCAGGCTGTTGGAGGAGCCTATGCAGAAAGCCTTGGTTGGTACGCGGGCCAGCTAGATGTAACCCTTCAAGCGCGGCCACCAGCTTCTGCCGAGCGACGTCACGGGTGTCTCCGTGCACGACCAGCTTCGCCAACATCGAGTCGTAATGGGGCGACACCTCAGTAATCAGGCCCGACTCCCAGCGAACCCCATCGGGAACCTTGGTGGCGTAGATCGGTCCTGTCTGTGGCATGAAGCCAGCAGAGGGGTCTTCAGCATTGATCCTCGCTTCGAACGCGTGGCCCGTGAACCGAACCTCATCCTGCTTCAGCGGAAGCGGGCGTCCGGCTGCCACCAACAGCTGTAGTTCGACCAAATCCAAGCCAGTGATCTCCTCGGTGACTGGGTGTTCTACTTGGAGCCGCGTGTTCATTTCAAGGAAGAAGAACTCCTCCGTCTCAGCATCAACGATGAACTCGACCGTCCCCGCGTTTTCGTACCCAATGCTGCTTCCCAAGGTGACCGCCGCGGTTGTTATGGCTGCACGCGTCTCGTTGGAGAGGTTGATGGCTGGAGCCTCCTCGATGACCTTCTGATGCTTTCGCTGGAGCGAGCACTCCCGCGTTCCCAGATGGATGAACGATCCGAACGAATCCCCAATCACCTGGACCTCGATATGTCTCGGTTGGGTGATGTAGCGCTCCACGATCATGTCCGAATCCCCGAAGGCTCGACTCGACTCGTCGGTCGCTTCACGAAGCGCAGCCTCAAAGTCCTCTGGACCGGCGGCGATTCGAATCCCCTTGCCACCACCTCCAGCAGATGCCTTGAGCATGACCGGGTAGCCCAGCTTCTCAGCGGCAGCTCGCATTACCGCGACGTCCTGAGATTCATCGAACCCAGGGATGATGGGGACACCGGCGGCTTCGGCCAACCGTCTCGCTTCTATCTTGAGTCCCATCGCTCTCATCGCGTTTGGGCTGGGACCAACCCAGGTGAGACCGGCGGCAATCACACGCTCGGCGAAGTCAGCGTTCTCAGCAAGGAACCCGTACCCAGGATGAATCGCATCAGCCCCGGAGCTCACTGCCGCACTAAGGACAGCGTCTTGGTTCAGGTAGCTCTCACTTGCCGGAGCAGCGCCGATGTGAACCGATTCATCAAACTCAACTAGGTGTCCTCCGTTGGCATCGCCGTCGGAAAAGACCGCGACAGTCCCGATCCCCATGGCGCCTGCAGTCCGCGCGATGCGAACGGCTATCTCACCACGGTTGGCTACAAGCAGCTTCTGGATCACTCGACGCGCCAGTCTGGTCGTCGCTTCTCGAAGAAGGCAGCAATGCCCTCCTGCGCTTCTGCCCGAGCCCATGCTTCGGCCAGATGGCTGGCCGTGTATCGACGGTTCTCCTCATCAGAGTGGGACGCCACGTACCGAATAAGAGACTTGGAGGCTGCAACTGCACCGGGACCGCAGGCCAGCAACCCCCTGAGTTCAGCCTCAATCGCGGCATCAAGATCATCGACCACCTCAGTGACCAGACCGAGTCGTTGGGCGAGTTCTGCATCCATCATCTTTGCGTTGAGGAACGTCCGGCGGGCATTTGCCGCTCCCATGCGCCGGACAACGAATGGAGAGATGTTGGAGGGGCTCAAACCCAGGCGACCTTCAGAGAGCGAGAACGTCGCCGTTGAGACGCTGAACGCCATGTCGCAGGCGGCAATCAACCCGAGGCCTCCCCCGTAGGCGGGGCCGTTCACCTTCGCGATCGTAAGAAGAGGAAGCTCATCGAGCCGAGTAAGCACCTCTGCGAGTTGTGCAGATCCCGCAACCCTCTCCTCCAGCGTGAGTTCCATCTGGGCTTGCATCCAGGCAAGGTCGCCCCCGGCGCAAAAGAAGTCACCGGCTCCGGTCATGACCAGCGCCCTGACGCCTTGAGACACTGCAGCGTCCATGACCAAGCTGAGGTCGTCCATGAACGCCGGGTTCATGACGTTGCGCTTCTGCGAATTGTCGAAGGTGACAGTTGCTACTCCTCTTGCGTCAACTTCGTACAAGGTCTGGGCTAGATCCATTTGGTCACATCCTGAAGACACGAGCCTGTGATGGCTCTGATGGCTGACGAGTAGCAAGTGACAAGCAAAGGCCGAGTACGTCGCGAGTATCGACCGGGTCGATGAGACCATCGTCCCAGAGGCGGGCGGTAGCGTGATAGGGATCAGATTGCTCCATGAACTGCTCTCTGATCTCAGTCTTGATCTGCTCCACCTGCTCTTGGGAAGTTTCGGCCCCTTTGAGACCTCCAAGCCGAATGTCGGAGAGCACTGTCTCGGCAGTTTCGGGGGCCATGGTGGCAATACGACTGTTGGGCCAAGCAAAGAGGAACCGGGGATCGAACCCGCGGCCGCACATGCCGTAGTTTCCTGCACCGTACGAACCACCAATGAGCACCGTGTACTTGGGAACGGTGGAGTTGGCAACGGCGTTAACCATCTTGGCCCCGTCTTTGGCGATGCCTCCGGCCTCCGAATCCTTCCCAACCATGTAGCCAGTGGTGTTCTGCAGGAAGAGAAGAGGAATGTCACGTTGATTGCACATCTCGATGAAGTGGGTTGCCTTTAGGGCAGACTCGGAGAAGATGATCCCGTTATTGCCAACGATCCCGACTCGATGACCCCAAATCCGAGCAAAGCCCGTGACCACCGAAGAACCGTACTCTGGCTTGAACTCAGAGAAGTCACTGCCGTCAACCAGTCGAGCGATGACCTCCTTGACGTCAAAAGGAATGCGAGTGTCGTGGTTAAGAATCCCGTAGATCTCATCTGCTGGATAGACGGGGTCGACCGGTTCGATCTTGTCTGACCATCCCTCAAGGGAGTCGACTGGCTTCTCGTTCAAGTTGCCGACGATCTCGCGGAGCATGGCGTACGCCTCGCCCTCAGTGTTGGCGAGGTGATCGGCGACCCCCGAGACCTTGGCGTGCATCTCAGCGCCTCCCAGTTCATCTGGATCGACAATCTCGTTGAGAGCAGCCTTCACAATCGGAGGACCGCCCAGGAAGATCCGACCGATTCCCTTTACGAGGATGACTTCATCGCTGAGCGCCGGCACGTAGGCTCCACCGGCAGTGCAACCACCAAGGACTACCGATATCTGAGGAATCCCGGCGG
>CAXMPE010000176.1:0-4108 GCA_964195245.1 uncultured Verrucomicrobiales bacterium
CGGCTCATTGACTCGATACCCGCGGCGATCACCACGTCGTATGCTCCCGCCATCACGCCCTGAGCGGCGAAATGGGCCGACTGCTGGGACGAACCGCACTGCCGGTCAATCGTGGTTCCAACAACCGACTCAGGGAAGCCCGCGGCGAGCGATGCGTTCCGGGCGATGTTGAATCCTTGCTCGCCGGTCTGCATTACGCAGCCCATGATGACATCCTCAACCAAAGCAGCGTCGATACCGGCGCGCTCCACCACTGCTCGCAAGGCGTCAGCGGCTAGATCAACGGGATGAACATCTTTCAGTTGTCCCCCTCGCTTTCCTAACGGGGTGCGGACAGCCTCAACAACAACTGCGTTATACATGCAAACTCCTACGTTTCAGATCTCCGATTGTACCGAGAACCTTGGGTGTTCGCTCAGGGGCTAACTCCACCGAGCCTCCAGTTGGACTTGCCCACCTGGAACAAAGACAGCCCTGCTGCCGAAACCGCGTCCGAGTCAAGGACGTTGCGAAGGTCAACGATTGTGGTGCCTCGCATCGTCTCAGCGATATCACCAAAGTCGAGCTGGCTGAACTCAGGCCACTCAGTAACCACCACCAGGGCGTCCACCCCTCGACTGGCTTCCAGCGCCGTCGCTGCCAACATGGCTTCTGGTGCCAGCGATTCGAGTTGCGCCGGAAGCAGCGGATCAAACGCGGTCACTTCAACACCAAGCTCCAGCAGACCTCGTACCAGGTCCACGGCTGGGCTCTCCCTGAGATCATCGGTACCTGATTTGAAGCTCAGCCCCAGCACGCCAACTTTCCTTGGGCTTTCAGAGGGGTCAAGGAGTGACACGACGCGAGTCGCTAGGGAAGCACGCCGTCGTCGATTGGATGTTTCAGCGGCCTCAACAACCGTCACCGGAGCACCCAGTTGCCGCGAAGCCTCAACCAGCGCTCTGGTGTCCTTCGGGAAACAGCTACCCCCAAACCCTGGGCCAGCTTGAAGGAAAGCGCTGCCGATACGGGGATCGAGTCCCACTCCCCTTGCTACATCGTCTATGTCAGCGCCGCTTGCCTCACAAACGTCAGCAATCTCGTTGATGAAGGCGACCCTGATCGCCAACATGGTGTTGGCCGCATACTTGATGAGCTCAGCAGATTCGGTGTCGGTTGCCACTATCTCGACACCCAACTCTTCCATAGGTGCATAGAGCGATCGGACAAGGTTGCCCTCTACAGCGTTGGCCGCTCCAATGACGATTCGGTCAGGCGCCAGAGCATCCGCTAAGGCTGATCCCTGACGCAAGAATTCCGGGTTCGAAACAAGCCTGAGCTCAGGGAACTGCTTCTGCAACCTTGAACTAGTTCCCGGAGGTACGGTTGACTTGACGACAATGGGAGCTCCGGAGCCGGCCTCACTGGCCGTCGTCAAGGCTGCTTCCAAGTAGCTCAGGTCAGCCTCCCCAGATTCGGAGCGCGGCGTCCCAACGCACACAAACACAACATCCGCTGATGACAGAGCCTCGTTCGGATCCGTTGTGAACAGCACCGTATCGCGCTCTCGAGCTCGTGCAAGGGCAGCATCCAGCCCAGGCTCGTCAATAGGGCTTACCCCATCTCTCAGTCCTGAGATTCGGGGTTGGTCAACATCCAGCAGCGCCACGTGATGCCCAAGCTCGAGAAAAGTGGCCGCCGTAGCGAGGCCTACATACCCAGCACCCACCACAGCAAGAGAACGTTGGTCAGTCATGACCGTCAATTCTATCTACGCCAGGCTGAACTGGCTGCGCCGGGATCTGACAATCTTTCCGTGCGTTGCCGTTACTGGCGACACCCTTCCATCTCACCGGGTCCAGACTGGTAACCGAAGGAGCGTCGGCGGTAGTCAGGAATCTGACGATGGCCCGGTAGACGGCGTTGGCGTAGGCCTGCTGAAACTCAGGCGTTGCCAGCAGGGCAGCCTCAGTGGGGTTAGAGAGATAAGCCCCCTCAGCGAGGACGGTAGGGATCTCGGTCCTGCGCAATACTCCGTAGTACTGCGAGACCCCATCACGGGCTGAGATACGAGACACTGCTCCGTGGCGGGGGTCACCCACCCAGTTTGCTTCGAAAGGCGCGAACGAGCGAGCAAACTCTTCCACCATGATCTCGGAGAACCGACGGGATTCCTCTATTTGTGACTGGTAGTACACGTCGCTTCCTGACTCCTTGAGCCTTGAGCTCACGCCTGCGTTGTTGTGAATAGAGACCATTGCGTCTGCGTTCGCGGCGTTGGCTAGAGTCGATCTAAACTGCAGCCCAGCCTCATAATCGGCTTCCTCCCCATCACCAACCCGGGTCACTAGGACCCATCCGACAGCCGGAATCTCAACACCCAGGAAGATCTCACCCGTCTCCCAATCCACAGTTCTCGGACCCGTCAGCAAATCACGAACCCGTTGAGCTATGGCCAAGTTCACGTCCTTTTCGTACGTTCGCCCTCGCCCGGCGGCGCCATTGTTCCACGGGCCACCATGGCCTGGGTCGATCACCACCGTGGCTTCGGCCATTGATGCCAGCAGCTCACCTGACTGCTTGGGAGCACTTGGCTGGGCGAATACCCCATCTATCGGCACCCAGGCGTAGGCATCACAGGAGGTGTAAACCCAGACGTGACTTCGATCAATCGAGTACCCCTTCGCGGCAAGAACCAGCCCTTCTCTGGCGGTGACAAAGACTTCTCCCCCCAGCATGTGGCTAAGCGGAGCTCCCCCAGCAGCGATCGTGACGACGCCCCGGCCAAGAAACCCTTCTTGTATACCGCTCAAAGGCGGCTCTGGCGAACGCTCGACCACTGCTGGTGCCCCGTAAGGTTGTAAGGCAGGGGGCTGCGTCGTTGGCAGGGCTGGAATCGTCGAGGTAGTGGTTGTGGTGGGCGGAAGTGTCGGCATAGGTTCAGGATTTACAACAACAGGGCTCGGTGTGGCGGCTGCTGCCACCACCTCAGGCTGGGCATCCGGCCGCGGCACACCGCCAGCCACCAGCAAACTACCAACGACCACCAGAGCGATGCCAGCTGTCTTCCAAGTCCGGCGGTTACTGGCCGGGGCGTCGTCTCTTCGGTGAGTCATGTGACCGCCAATCTACCGCCATACAACCCCCATCTCTTCCACTACAACCATTCCGGCGGCTCCGAGAAGCACTGCTCGTTCGCCCAACAGAGACCTGAGTACTCGACTGCGGCCAGGCAGCAACTCGCGCACAGCTTCATCCACCGCAGCAACAAACGCTGAGTCGAGGCTGGCTTCTCCGCCGATCACGACTCGGGCATCAGGCAAAACCGTCAACAGCGGCACCAATTGCTCGGCGATGTCAGCTGGGTCTGCGCTTCCCGACAACGGCAACGCTCCGGCTCCTCGTTTCAATCGGCCATCCATCACCAGACCCACCGACATCTCCTGACCCACCTGAAGGTAGATCATCGTGTCGTCTCCCCAGTCGGGCCGTCGGGTGAACTCTGCTACGGCAGCTGCATCGCCAGCTCTAGTTACAAACGTGGGCAGATCGAAGAGATCCTCCATCGTCTCCTTCAAGGCAAGTCCCTCCCAACCCAAATCAGCCGCTTGGACAACTCCGCCCAAATCGACTTCGCCCGGGACCGCTATCCCCACCCCAAGAGGCGGCGACGCCACCTCTCCAAGGACCGACACCATCAATCGATTTAGCTCAGATACAGCCTCAGAGCCCTTGGGATTGAGAACTGTCCCCTTGGTATGACCCAAGAGCTTTCCATCGAGACCGAACGTAGCGCAACTGAACGTGGGCTGAGTGATGTCGAACGCCACTACCACGCGACCGGCCCGAGCCACTTTCAGCATGGTTGGTGGTTTGCCGCCCGAGGACTCGACTATCCCATCCTCAACTACGAGACCCTCGTCCAATAGCACCGCTGTTATTTCAGACACCGTGGCCTTGGAAAGCCCGGTGAGTCGTGCAAGATCGGCTCGGCTCACCCTGCCGGCGGTGACAAGTTGTTGCAGAACTACACGCCGATTCTTCTCCCTCGCCACTGGGAGATTCGTCCTCTGCTGTGGTCTGAGTACCGAGTCACCCCGCATGTTCACCTCGGATGAGAACTTGGCCT
>CAXMPE010000177.1:0-6486 GCA_964195245.1 uncultured Verrucomicrobiales bacterium
GTTCGAGCAATCCCTGGAGATCCTTGCCACTCAATGCTCGGCGAGAAGGCCTCAGTAGAAGCCTGCGCCCGTTTCGACGCCAACAACGGTCTCGACAAATCAATCCCCGTGCAACTTGGTATCTACATCAACGGTATTGCCCACGGAGACTTCGGAGAGTCCATTCGGTTCTCCCGTCCTATCACGCAAATTCTTGTCGAGCGTCTCCCCATGACTATTGAACTGTCAATGGCAGGCCTCTTCATCGCAGTATCAGTTGGTATTCCCTTGGGAATCTTGGCCGCACGAAAACACAACACCGGAACCGACATTGCCACAATGACCCTTGCCAACATCGGCGTCTCGATGCCAGTGTTCTGGTTGGGTCTGCTGTTGGCCTATTTCTTTGCCCTCGTGCTCAAAGACACTCCGTTCCAATTGCCGCCCTCCGGGCGGCTATCCGCGGGCCTTTCCTCACAACCCTTCTACGAGGTGTGGCAGTGGGACCCTGGCGAAGGCGGCAAGGCCAAGTTCTGGGAGTTCCTTTCAAACCACGTGATCTTCAACTCGATCGTCACAGCTCAGTGGGCTGTTGCCAAAGACGCCATGAAACACCTCATCCTCCCTGCCGTAGCTCTGGCCACCATCCCCATGTCCATCATCACTCGAATGACTCGATCATCACTCCTCGAAGTACTCAGCCGTGACTACGTGCGTACCGCCCGTGCCAAGGGTGCCAGCGAAACGCGAGTCGTAGGCAAGCACGCCCTGCGAAATGCGCTGCTCCCGGTTGTCACGATTGTCGGTCTCCAGCTTGGGGCGCTCCTCGGTGGCGCAGTCCTCACCGAGACGGTGTTCTCACTTGCTGGTGTGGGACGCATGGTATTCGAAGCCATCACCGCGCGGGACTACCCAATTATCCAAGGGTTTACTGTGGTCATTGCCATGGGCTACGTTCTGATGAACCTGCTGGTCGACATCTCGTACGGCTTCCTCGACCCCCGAATCAGGCTGGATTAGCATGGCTTCAGGCCAAGACAACAAACCGCTCTCTCCCAAGGCCGCTCTCATCGAGCAGCTTGCCTCAAACGAGGACCTCTACTTGGAGAATCCCGCTTCGGTGTGGCGTATCGCAATGAGGCGATTCTTCCGTCGCAAGATTGGGGTGGCGGGAACGATCATCATCGGCTTCCTTTTGTTAGTTGCCATCTTCGCCCCGTACATTGCTCCCTACGAACCGAACCAAGTACTCATCGGCATCGAGGACATTAGGAAGCGCACCCCTCCCTGCATCCACGTCCTCGATTGCCCCGCCGATCAACCACAACACATCATGGGCGTAGACGGAAACGTGCGCGATGTATTCTCACGCATCATTTACGGGTCCCGCGTATCGTTGAGTCTGGGCCTTTCCACTGTTACCTTGGCCATTATCGTCGGGTCTGCGCTGGGAGCGATCGCCGGCTACCGAGGCGGCTTCGTAGACAACCTCATAATGCGCGTGATGGATGTGATCCTTGGCTTTCCCGCGTTCTTATTGGCCATTGCCATCGTGGCTGTCCTCGGCCCCGGGTTAAAGAACGCGCTGTTGGCCATTGCCATCGTCGCCATACCCTCCTACGCTCGGATCACCCGCGCGTCCGTTTTGTCAATCAAAGAAATCGACTTCGTGGCGGCTTCACAAGCTCTGGGGGCTTCTTCTACTCGATTGCTCCTCACTCGCATCATGCCGAACGCACTCACTCCCCTCGTGGTGCTAGGAACCCTCGGTATCGCGGGAGCGATTTTGGAAGCTGCCGGATTGTCATTCCTAGGTCTTGGAGCACAACCACCACTAGCCGAATGGGGTTCAATGCTGGCCTCGGAGCGCAACCAGATCTTCTCATCGCCGTACCTCGTCATATTCCCCGGCTTCGCCATCATGCTCACAGTGCTGGGCTTCAACCTCATGGGCGACGGCCTCCGTGATGCCCTTGACCCGAGCCTCAACGAATGAGCCTCCTCGAAGTCAACAACTTGAGCACCTCATTTTTCACCCGCGACGGTGAAGTTGAAGCTGTTGGTGACGTGAGCTTCTCGCTTGATGAAGGCCAAGTACTCGGGGTGGTCGGTGAATCCGGTTGTGGAAAATCAGTCACTGCACTCTCCATGCTTGGGCTCCTACCGAAACCGGGTGTAGTGAAGCAGGGAGAGGTGTTGTTCAAAGGAAGAAACCTCGTCGAGATGAAGCCCGAGGATCTCAAGGATCTGCGAGGCAAAGAAGTTTCCATGATATTCCAACAACCTGGGTCGGCTTTGAACCCTGTCTACAAGGTCGGAGCTCAGATAGCTGAGGGCTTCAAGCTCCACTCAGATATGGGCAAGGAGGAACGCAACGCTGCTGCCATCAACATGCTGCGCAAGGTCGGAATTCCCGATCCTGAAAGCCGGGCCAAGTCATACCCACACGAAATGTCGGGTGGCATGGCCCAGCGGGTCATGATTGCCATGGCCTTGTCCCAAAATCCTCAGCTACTGATTGCCGATGAGCCAACTACCGCTCTCGACGTCACGATTCAGGCTCAAATCCTTGATCTCATGCGGGGCCTGAAGGCGAATTCCAATACTGCTGTCGTGCTCATTTCCCACGACCTGGGTGTAATAGCCGAGATGGCCGACCGAGTGCTTGTCATGTACGCCGGACAAGTCGTCGAAGAAGCTGACGTCGAGACCTTGTTCTCAGATCCTCACCATCCCTACACCAAAGGCCTCATCGGCTCCATCCCGACGTTCGGCGATGTGCGAGATGAACTCGATGTGATTCCCGGCATCGTACCTGGGCTTATCGACCCGCCAAACGCTTGCCGATTTGCGCCCCGATGCATTGCTCGGATCGAAAACGAACTCGAAATCTGTACGCAGCAGGCACCTGAACTCATCCAAGTTGGTCCCAACCACAATGCCCGCTGCTTCCTTTACTCCGAGACAGCAACATGACTGACGAATTGGTGAAGCTCGACGGGCTTACAAAATACTTTCCCGTCAAGGGCGGGATCCTGCAGAGGACGGTAGGTCACGTCAAAGCTGTCGATGACGTGAGCCTCACCATCCGCCGTGGCGAGACACTCGGGCTCGTTGGCGAGTCTGGCTGTGGGAAGACGACACTAGGTCGAATGCTGGTTCGGCTTCATGAACCGACGGCTGGTTCCATCGAGTTCGACGGGCAAGACATCACACACCTAAAGGGGAAAGCTCTTGCCCCCTTCCGCCGACGTGTCCAGATGATCTTTCAAGACCCGTACAGCTCCCTCGACCCCCGCACTCCTGTAGGGAACTCGATCGCGGAGGGACTAGCTATCCATGGGATCGGCGACAGGGACGAGCGACAGGAGAGGGTGCAAGAGATGCTCACACTCACCGGCCTTAAGCCCGCTCATGCCAGGCGCTACCCCCACGAATTCTCTGGGGGACAACGCCAGCGCATCGGTATCGCTAGAGCCCTCATTCTCAAGCCAGATCTTGTTGTGGCTGATGAGCCGGTCTCAGCTCTCGACGTCTCGGTACAAGCTCAGGTGCTCAACCTGCTCAGAGAACTCAAAGACGAGCTAGGGCTAACACTCCTCTTTGTGGCTCATAACTTGGCGGTGGTAGAGCACGTGTCTGATCGAGTGGCGGTCATGTACCTTGGCAAGGTCGTCGAGGAAGCCGGAAGAGACTCGTTGTACGAGGCCCCGCAGCACCCTTATACCGAAGCTCTATTCTCGGCCATCCCGCAGCCTGACCCATCACGATCTCGCGATCGCACCATCCTGCAAGGCGAGGTACCGTCTCCTCTCAATCCACCAAGCGGCTGCTTCTTCCACCCCCGTTGCCCAATCATGGAGAAGGGCCTTTGTGACGTTGACGAGCCAGCTGTACTCCCCCACGCAACCATCGAGAACCACAGCGTCGCCTGTCACCTTCGCCGGGGCTAGTTTGAACGAGTGAGCACATCCGATCAACATGCTGTCCCGGTCGCCGGCGGAGACCTTCGAGTTCTTTCTTCTGGTCCTTCTCCGAATGACGCCAGAGCTTCGGTTCTTCTCATTCACGGGATAACCGCTTCATCTAGGTTCATGCTTCCGGTCGCCGATGCGCTTCCCTCAGATTTGTTCGTTATGAACGTGGATCTCCGGGGACGTGGAGACTCCTCACGACTCCCCGGCCCCTCCGGGATGCGAGCTCACGCCGCGGACATGGCGGCCATCCTCAATCACTTTGGAGCCAGCGAGTCCATCATCGTGGGGCATTCAATGGGTGCGTACGTTGCCACCATGCTGGCGAAACAATCCCCGTCTCTGGTGGGTCGGCTCGTCCTCGTAGACGGTGGCTTTCCGATCGCCATCCCGGAGGGGCTCTCACCTGAAGAGGCTCAGGCGACGCTACTCGGGCCGGCACTGGCGCGCTTCTCCATGGAGATAAGCTCGATCGAGGGCTACCTCGAATTCTTCCGCGGACACCCATCGTTGACAGAATGGAACGCTTACATGGAGGGGTACGTTCGATACGACCTTGGCCCGGATCTTCGCCCGCGAGGCAACATTGACCTGATCAATACCGACGGCCTAGAACCACTCCTAGATGATGAAGTGCGCCACACAATCGCTGAGATCGACGTCCCAACCTTGGTGATCCGAGCGGCCAAGGGGCTTCTCAACCAACCGGGCGGACTCATCCCTGAAGAACTTGCCGTCGAAGCCGAAGCGATCCACTCGCACGTGCAACTCATGACCTTCGACCACTTGAATCACTACACGATCATCCTGTCTCCTGAAGGTGCCACAGCAGTCGCCGCGGCTGTCGAAGGTGCACTACCGAAGCGAGATAGGGCCCAAACATAAGGCCTGCGCTTTCCTACCCGATTACGAGAAACACAGATGGTCAGCGGGAGGCTCCGAGCCAATACTCGAGTGCGATCGAATCACCGAACGCAGCGTGATCGTTCGCTATCTGCCAAGATCGCTCTATGAACGCGTTCCTTACCGGGATTGTGGCTGGATATGGGATCGCGATCCCAGTTGGGGCCATTGCCGTCCTCATTGTTGACGTGGGGATCAGATGCGGTTTCCGCTGCGCCTTTTTCGCTGGCGCCGGCGCAGCGACGGCCGACCTCCTCTATGCAGGCCTGGCAGTAATCGGGGGCGCAGCTCTAGCGGGAACGGTCCAGACCGTTGATCAACCACTACGGATAGGCAGTGCTGTCGTGTTAGTCGTGATTGCCGTAGTCGGCCTACGTCAGGCCAGCCACAAGCAGGAGTCCATCGAGATCCCGTTGCCCGACCGCCGAGAGTTGGCCAGCACCTTCGCTCGGTTTGTTGGGCTCACCATCATCAACCCAACCACCATTGTTTACTTCGCCGCCGTCATCGTCGGGCTGGGCGTCGCCAATGACATGTCTGCAACAGAAGGCCTTCTCTTCGTCGCCGGTGCTTTTGTTGCGTCTTTGTCGTGGCAGTCGCTGCTCGCTGGTGTTGGGGCGTTCGCCGGGGATCGGCTCAGCAATCGAGCACAGACCATCGCAGTGGTCCTCGGGAATCTGGTCATCCTTGCTTTTGCGGTTGTCATCGTCCTGAGGTGAAATTGGCACCTAACTGTCTGCGAATGGGCTGGATATCTCACCGCGCGATGTCAAACATGTAGGAGGACGCCATCTGGCTCGATCTAGGCCAACTCGCCAGTCACGTCTTGGGCTGCGTTCAGGATCTCACCCGAACGAATCAGCTCGGCAGCCGCTTCCAGATCAGGAGCTAGGAATCTATCGGGTCCCAGGCCTGGCACGTCCGACCGCAGCGCTTGCACCACGGCGGCGCTGGCGGCGCTCGGCTGCGTGGGGCCCCGCATCTCTACCGCTCTGGCTGCGATGACTAGTTCCACAGCCAAGATCCGCCTGAGATTGTCGATGACCTTCCGGAGTTTTCGAGCTGCGCTCCAAGCCATGGAGACATGGTCCTCCTGCATCCCCGAAGTTGCGTAGGAGTCGACGCTCGAAGGAGTGGAAAGTCGCCGATTCTCTTCACACATGCTTGCAGCGGTGTAGTGGCCGATCATCAGTCCCGAATCGACACCCGGATCTTCGGCGAGGAAGGCCGGTAATCCGTGATTTCGAGCGCCATCGAGCAAGCGATCCATTCGTCGCTCAGAGATCATGCCAGCATCTGTCAGAGCAATCGCCAAGAAATCGGCAACGTAGCCCAGCGGAGCGCCGTGGAAGTTTCCGCCAGACTCGACGCGTCCGTCCCTCATAACCATCGGGTTGTCGATCGCTGCGGTCAGCTCTGCCTCAACAACTTGAATGGTGTGCCGCAGAGTGTCACGGGCAGCGCCGTGTACCTGAGGTGTGCACCGAATGGAGTAGGCATCCTGAACCCGATCGTCGCCCACGCGGTGCCCTGCAATCAGCGGGGAGGCTTCCAGCATCTTTCTGAGATTGCTTGCCGAATCAGCCTGCCCTGGATGTGGTCGAAGAGCAAGTAGGTCCGCGGCAAAGGC
>CAXMPE010000178.1:0-3271 GCA_964195245.1 uncultured Verrucomicrobiales bacterium
ATCTTCAGGGAGCAGCAGACGTTCTGGCGATTCTCGAGGCGGTGGGCATCAACCTTGATCAGACATGCCAAGACCTTCAGGACGCAGGCGTCGAATCGTTCATCAGCGCCTTCGATGACCTGCTGAGCGCCGTGAGTGAGAAGCGAGAAGGTCTCCGGTCGTGACTTCAGCTGTCGATCAGCGGCTGACAGACTGGGAGCAGGCCAATCTGGGGACCCGGATCTGGGAGCATGACCCAACCGTCTGGGGAGCAGCCGACGCTCCTGAAGTGACCAATCGACTCGGTTGGTTGACTCTGCCAGAGGAAATGACCGACAGGGTTGCTTCGTGGACAGACTTCGCTGACAGCATCCGATCTGCTGCTTTTTCGGATGTCCTCCTGCTGGGGATGGGAGGTAGCTCCTTGGCGCCCGAGATGTATCAGGCGGTCCTCGGGAATGCGGACGATTCTCCGTACCTCCAAGTGCTCGACTCCACACATCCGGACGCTGTGCTGGCAATGGCACATCGACTGGATCTGGAAAGGACGCTGATTGTTGTGTCGTCGAAGTCTGGCGGGACCCTCGAAACGCTGTCATTATTTCGCTACTTCTACGACCAGCTCTCGGGTGTTACCGACACACCGGGAAATCACTTCGTTGCGATCACGGACCCTGAGAGCAGCTTGGAGAAGCTGGCCTCGGAGCGGTCCTTCCGGGCCATCTTCAGGGCACCTCCCGACGTGGGTGGTCGATACTCGGCGCTTTGTGACTTTGGGCTGGTCCCCGCTGCGCTCATCGGCGGTGATGTCAACGCCATTCTTGGATCGGCGAGACGGATGGCTGACTCCTGCGGTCCGAACGTCCCAGTGAGAGACAACCCGGGACTCTTGCTGGGAGCGTGGATGGGGGAGGCCGCCAAAGCTGGCAGGGACAAGCTCACCGTGCTCTGTTCAGACTCGCTCCGCTCATTCTCCGCGTGGCTGGAGCAGTTGGTTGCGGAGTCGACTGGCAAGATGGGCGTAGGCATTGTGCCTATCGCGGGGGAGCCGATTGGAACGCCAGCAGACTACGGATCGGACCGCGTCTTCTTGTCCTACCACTTGGCCGGCGACGACCCAATAGACGGGCTCAGGGAGCTCGCAGACTCTGGGGCGGACGTGATCAGTTTCGAGCTCTCCTCCCCAGAAGAGGTGGGCGGGGAGATGTACCGAGCAGAGTTCGCAACTGCAGCTGCAGGTGTCGTGTTAGGAGTCAATCCGTTTGATCAGCCAGATGTGGAGGCCGCCAAGGTCTCCGCCCAGTTGCTGATGACTGGCGAAGGGACACAAGCAGAGCCAATTGCCGAGGGCACGCTCGATACAGTCATAGCCTTGGTGCGCCCGGGGGACAACGTCGCGTTGCAGGCGTATCTCCCGGTCACCGCGGACCTTGATGGAGCACTCGCAAAGCTGCAAGGCTCGCTTCGCGCTGCAACTGGCGCGGCGGTTACCGCTGGGATCGGCCCGAGATTCCTGCATTCCACAGGGCAGTTACACAAGGGCGGCTCCCAGGCTTTGGTTGCGGTGCAGTTCATCTCCGGCACAATGTCGGACGTTCCAGTACCCGAAACCGATATCTCGTTTGGGGAGATCATCGCAGCACAGGCCGACGGCGATGCGCAGGTACTGATAGAGCGAGGCATGCGCCTCGTGCGCATGGTGATCAACGGAGTGTTTCCAACTCTCGAATAAATACCCCACGTGCCGAGGGGAGAAGTGGTAGGTTGCTTGCTACCAAAGAAAGGAGTGCCAGTGAAGAACATTCAAATATCTGCGAATACCTACCAAGGCACTTCTGTCGCGCGCTCTTGGTCTCCTTCGACCGGCGCTTCCCAGTGGGCCTCTTTCGGTATCGCACCGTTCGGCGTTCTCACGCTCGGAACCACAACTCGCCTAAGGGCGGACTCATAGGACCGATGTAGCCACATCATCCCCGAGCCGCCGACTTCCACCGGCGGCTCTTCTGTTTTCAGAGGAACCGCCACCCAATCTCTGAAAGTAGAAACCGATGACTGAACTGATATATCAACAAGGAGCGTGCGTCGGCTCCGGCGCGGAACAGTTGTTCTTCTCCGAGAGTGTGGCCGAGCAGCGAAACGCCCAAGAAGTATGCATGGGCTGTTCGGTGCGGCTGGCGTGTCTGGAAAGCGCACTATCTGAGAACACCGAGTTTGGTGTTTGGGGTGGCGTGATCTTCTGGGACGGTGTTGCGTTCTTGCACAGGCGTGCCCGTGGTCGGCCCCGAAAGGGCGAAAACCAACCGGCAGTGGAGGCCGACCGCACCGAGCTATGGGCCCTCGTTAAGAGCGCCTAAGCACCTACACCTGAACCTAGACCTTGACTTAACCCCTGAGTTCAGGTGTAGGTGGAGGTCTAGGTTGGGTTTAGACCACTAGAGAGCGTGCGCCCTTATGGGGGCTCGCTGGGTGCCGGAGCTTTGCCAGAGCTTTGGCCTCGATCTGTCGGACGCGCTCGCGGGTTACGTCGAAGGCCTGGCCTACCTCGTCAAGTGTGCGTGGGTGGCCAGAGTCGAGACCGAACCTGAGCAGGATTACTTCTCGCTCGCGTTCGGTCAATCTTCCGAGGACCTTGTCTAGGTCGTCGCGGTTGAGCGCCGATGCTGCTGCGTCGAAGGGGGATACTGCATCGGTGTCTTCTATGAAGTCACCGAGCACTGCGTCGTCCTCGCCAACAGGCTGGTAGATCGAGATCGGATCTGGAGCGATCTTGAGGAGCTCTTCGACTCTTGGGAGATCAACACCCGATTGAATCGAGATCGCCGCAGCGGTTGGCTTGGCGCCTGTGAGTTTGAAAAGTTCGGCCTCTGACTGCCTTACCTGGCTGATCATGTCCATCACATGAATGGGGATGCGGATGGTTCGGCTCTTGTCGGCGATGGCTCTAGTGATGGCCTGACGGATCCACCACGTGGCGTAGGTTGAGAACTTGAATCCCTTGCGCCAGTCGAACTTCTCGACAGCGCGTATGAGGCCGAGGTTACCTTCCTGGATGAGATCAAGAAGACCTAGCCCTGAGTTGGAGTACCGCTTGGCGACGCTTACAACGAGGCGTAGGTTGGCGTTGATGAAGTCTTGGCGTGCTTGAGTCCCGAGACGGACGAGGCGGTCCTGCTTCACCTTTTCTGCTTTAGTCAGCTTCTTGGCCGACTCCAACAGTTCGGTGGCGTCTCGTCCTTCTTCGATAGCCCTCGAAAGCAGCACTTCACCTTCGGCGTTGAGCAGCGTGTATGCA
>CAXMPE010000179.1:0-14020 GCA_964195245.1 uncultured Verrucomicrobiales bacterium
CCCTCGCGGTCATCCAATCGGCAACAGCCTGACCCACAGCACGCTCGCCGCTCGCTCCCGGAACCAAGGTTGGGTTTATCGAGTCAATTCGAGCGAGCTGCACGGTTAGGGCAACGAGCTCATCTCTATCGATGGCAGGAAGGGTCATAGTGAACCCGCTTGGCGGGGCCGCCAGCCTGCGGTCGTCCTCTGGCTCTTCCTACGCTGGGCAAACCCACGTCCGGTTCCAAACGTTCTGCTCACACTGCCTCGAGAGCTTGATCGAGGTCGGCTATTAGATCGTCCACGTGTTCAATGCCGGTCGAGTATCGGATCAGGGCCTCAGGGATCCCCAGCGCAGCTCGTTCGGCCTCGGTGCATTCAACGTGACTGGTCGTCGCCGGAGGACCTACCGTCGTCTCGACTGCGCCCAAGTTCGCTGCCCGATGTACCCATTGCAGCCGAGGAATGACGCGCTTGACTGCGTCATATCCACCTTCGACCGCGAAGCTCAGCATCCCGCCAAACCCGCGCATCTGTCGTAGTGCAATCTCATGACCAAAGTGGCTGGGCAGTCCGGGATAATTCACTTGGGTGACCTTGGGGTGCCGCTCCAAGAACTGAGCAATGGTCATTGCGTTCGAAGCCTGGCGCTCCACGCGCAAGAAGAGCGTCTTCATCCCGCGCAGCAGCAGGTAAGCCGCCATGGGACTCATCGCCGCACCGTTGATCTCGCGATAGTGGTAGATCGTTTCAACGAGATCTGCCCGCCCAGCAACCACCCCACCGAGCGCGTCCCCATGACCGCCCAGATACTTGGTTGCGCTGTGGACCACGAGGTCAGCGCCTAAAGCAATCGGATTCTGGTTAACAGGCGTGGCGAACGTGTTATCGACAACTGTCACCGCTCCGCTTTCTCTGCCTGCCGTAATCAAGCGTTCAAGATCAAGGATCTTCAACGTCGGATTAGTCGGTGTCTCGAGATAGAGAAGGTCGCATCCTCGCTCTACCGATTCGACAATCGCGTCGCCGTCATCGGTATCGACCAGATCTACTTCGATCCCAACTCGGGGGAGGAACTCGGAGAAAAGGACGCTCGTTCCGCCGTACGTATCCTTCACCGACACGACCCGATCGGAGGGCTTCAGCAGACCATGTAGCACTGCAGAGATCGCAGCCATTCCCGTGGCCGCCGAGGTCGCCGCCTCTGCCCCCTCCAATACCCGAAGCTTCTCTTCAAATGCTTCCACTGTTGGGTTTGTGTTGCGGCTGTATATGTGGCCCTCGGTATCTCCGGTGGCAGCGGCCTGCCAAGAGGGGACATCCTCGTACCCAAAACCGACGCTGTGCACAACAGGAACCTGCGTCGCGCCATAGCTCGATTCCAGTGGCTCTCCCGCCCACACGGCGGCGGTCTGAGGATCGCAAGCGAGATCATCTACATTTTTCATGACCTCATCCTACGATCACAAGCAGCCAAGGTGCTCTCTACCTCGTGGCGGCAGTAAGCGATCAGGATCGGATACGCGCTTCCGTACCTGTCAACGGGGCAGCCCCGGTCGCCTTGGTTCAATCTAGAACCCCGAAAGATGGAGACCAAACACCGACCTCCAACGGTCAGCCACACAGCCTCCGAAATCGGCTGCTACCGTCACTTTTCAGCGAAGTGATCGGACTGAGACATGGTTATCTACCTCCGAAAGACGTCTGTCATCCTGACGGCGGTGGTCGTCATTGCTGCGGCATGTGGAGGTGGCAATTCGGAATCAACCGATCAGACCGCCGTGTCCGACGCCCAGCCGACGACTGAAACATCACCAGGAGCCACAAGCACAACCACTTTCGAGAACCCTTCGACCAGCGAACCGGTGGTCTGCCATGAACCAGCACCCTCCGAGGTCGGCTTAGGCGTAGCCCACCAGGCGGAGACCAACCAGGACAAACCAACCGTCTGCTTCTGGGTAGAGGTTCCCGAAGGGCTGGCAAGTCTGTCCTTCGAACTTGATGGCCTTTCGGAGAACCTGAGTCTCGCGGTCGGTTTCGGGTTCGCCCGCACGCTTCTTTACAACGTCGGCGAGTTCTGGACCTCATCGAACGCCGACACCGCCCCAGAGTTAATCGAGGTCACAGACCCCAACCCTGGCCCGTACTTCATCAAAGTCGGCCCAGCCGGTTCCGGAGCCGAGTCGGCGTTTTCCCTTATCGTGTCGACCACACCTGAATCGACGACTGAACTGACCGGTCAACAGCTACCCGACGTGGACCAGTGCGGCGGGCCAGTAACAGTCCTCAGCGTTGGTGAGTCAGCAAACGGTGAGATCCTTGAAGGACAGACAGACTTCCTCCCTCGAGCATACTTCTGCATCGAGGTGCAACCGGGGCAGGCTCCCTTCTCAGTCGAGCTCTCCGGCCTAACGGGCCACCTCGACCTATTCGTGTTACCCAGTGGAACCGGAGCGGTGTTAGCGGACCGCAGTCGAGGAGGAGACACTCGTTCGGTTGTAGTCGATGCACCCGAGGCTACGGCCTATTACATCGAGGTTGTCGCAGCCCTCCCAGGAGCCGCCTCAGAGTTCACGATCGAGGTCTCCGGCTGATAGCAGGCCAGAACAGGTGGATTCGCCGATTAAGTGACTCAAACCGCCTCTGTTTTGAGTCGGGTCAGCCAAAAACACTGGACCTCTCGACTGCTTAGAGGCGTCCAGATGACGGGTGCAGGGTCGGCTTGAAGCCGAGCTGCAACACTTCCACCGTGGCAGCTGGAGTGAGCACGTCGACGACCACGTGTCCTCCGATCTCCGTTGCAACCCGGTAGCCCGACGTACTCCACTTCAAGAGACGCCCTCCCGACTTCAGGTGAGCAGCACCATCAAACGAGATCATGGTTGAATCTGGAAGGTTCTTGAAGAAAGTCGTGAACCGGCGCTGACGCCGATTACGCCTGTCCGACGTGAGTCGATCGCTATTCAGGAGTCGATCCATATCGGCTGGCCCGAGCTTCGCTCTTTGTGTCTGTTCCATCAGCCCTTTGAACTCCCGGTACCGACTCCGCTGGCACTCCCCGCACGGACGATGGCCGGCCGCCAAAGCTGTGGCCTCATCAAGAAAGAACAGCTCTGTGTACGCGTTCGGCTGCATCAGAGCCCGTTTGCGATTCTTGAAGTCTGTGAGGCAGTAGACCCAATTGCGGTGAGCCCAACCCTTTGTCAGCTCCTGGCGCTCATTGTGAAGAATGCCTCGGTTCCCCATGAACTCCCCGCGGCCAGCCACAGAAACGATCTCCCCAGACGGTGTAACCCTATTGCGCAACGGCATACTTCGACCTTACACCCCCGCTTACCCGCCTGCCCAATATCGCGCTTCCTTCACCAACCCGCGGAGAACGTGCCTGCAGGCGGATGGGCAACCCAAGAGATCGCGCCCTTCCTTCCCCGTATACGGGGAAGGTGCCTGCGGAGCAGGCGGATGGGGCAACCCGAGAGAGACGCTTGGGGTTTGGGTGTAGCTGAGGCGGATGCAGATCCGGGCTTGAGTCCTTGGATGGGGAGCTCAACAGGTACAGCTATCTCCCCGCCATGCTTCGCGCCCCTCGCTGATGGCAAGAGCGACAATTACGAGCGCCGCCACAGGATCGGCCCACCACCATCCCAAGGTTGCGTTCAACACCAAACCCAGCAGTAGGACTGCCGAAAGGTAGGCGCAGAGCCAAGTCTGTTTGCTGTCAGCAATCACGGTTGCCGAGCCCAGAAGCTGACCTGTACGACGTTTGGCTCTAGCGAGAAGCGGCATAACGATTAGCGACGCTATTGCCAACCCAATTCCGACTTTGGAAACTTCAGGTCTTCCGCCACCAAGCAGGTCCAACAGGGCCTGAACTCCAACGAATGCTGCAAGGAGGAAAAAGCTGACTGCGATCATCTTGAGTGCCCGGCGTTCCCTCTCGGGATCACTCTTCGAGAACTGCCAAATAACGACCACGGCTGAAGCCGTTTCAACAACGGAGTCCAATCCGAAGCCCACAAGGGCCATGGAACCGGCCTCGCTGCCTGCAGGGATCGCGACCACAGCCTCGATGACGTTCCAAGCCACCGCGAACCAGGCCAGAACCACAGCTCTCCGCTCCAATTTCGTCCGTGAAAGCTCGGTGACTGCCATAGGCCCCAAAGTCTATAGTCGCCTAGTTACCTACTCCGCCGCTAACCCTCACAGCTCGCGGCGACCTAGCCCACGTACGCTTGCGGCAAGAAGCACGAACGTCATACCGACCGTGACCACAAAGGAACGCCAATAGTCGGCCACCTCTCCCCCGCGCAACAAGTCGTTCGAGGAACCCAGAAGGTGGCTCGGCAGCCACTCAGCAACGGGAGGAAACAGCCCAAAGATCGGCACGATCAGCAGAATCCCCAATGTGAGCATGACACTCGGCAGTACCTTCTTGAGATGGGTTCCAGCAAAGGCCACCACCGCCACAGCGAAGATCAAGTAGGTCGCTCCGAGAGCAAAGATGGCTGCCATCGCTCCAACATCTGGGGACTCGATGAGGACCGCGGTCTCATACCAAGCCACGAGCAAGCCAACGGCGTAGGCAACAACACCAAACGCCGCAACGACCACAAACCGAGGTGCCAAAAGTTGCCGGGCGTTGCGGACTCTGGTTCTCAGGAATACTGCCATCTCGTACCGAGACTCCATCGTAAGTGCCCCAGCAGCAATCATGACAAGCACCAGCAGGCCGATTTGCTGCACGTTGCCAACGTATTGGGTGATGCCATCAGCGGCTGTGGGTTCAGGGAACGTTATCTCGATCCCTCCGCCGAACTGCTCCAGAATCTCACCAATGTAGGCAGCGGACAGCGGACCGATAATGCCGAAGAAGACGAAGACCCCAACCAACGCAATCCCCTTCGATGACCTCGTCATCCGGAGCCACTCCAACTTCCAGAGGTTCATGTGGTCAACTCCAAAAAGACATCCTCAAGATCAGCCGTCTGGGGAGTGATCGAAATCACGGGTACGTCCATCGTCGCGAGCATCGGCACTAGCGCAGTCTCGGCAGCTGCAGGGTCAGTCACAATGACCCGCACCAATCCCGGGCTAGGCGACTGGGCTGACTCGACCCAGCTCAACCCCGAAAGCCCGCTCACAACAGCCTCAGTCCCACTCCGCACTCTCACCTGATACGTCAAACCAGCTTTCCCTACGAGGAGCCCTTCAATGGAGCCCTCGTAAAGGAGCCGGCCATCCTGCACTATCCCTACGGCGTCGCACACTTCTTGGACGTCTCCAAGAATGTGGCTTGAGAACATCACGGTCGCCTTCCCTCGCAGCTGGCCGACAAGATCCAGAACGTCTCTTCGGCCGCTTGGATCCAACGCCGAACTGGGTTCGTCGAGCAACAACACTTCGGGATCACCCACCACCGTCGCAGCCAGGCCCAGCCGCTGCAGCATGCCTCGGGAGAAACCACCAACCCTTTGCTCCGCTACATCTGCCAAGCCTGCGTCGCTGAGAACCTCGTCAATCCGATCCAACGGACTGTCTGGCGCTGTGAGCTGCTTTCCCAGCTGAATGACCTCTCGAGCTGTCAACCAAGGCTCGAACTGAGGGGTGTCAGGCAGCACAGCAACGCGACTCGCCGGGACCCCAAGATCAAAGGATCCCGAAGTTGCTTCCCTGAGGCCAGCAAGAATTCCAAGGATCGTGGTCTTCCCCGCACCGTTTGGGCCCACAAGTCCATATACGGAGCCGGGTGCCACGTTGATCGACACGTCATTGACGGCGAACTTTGAGCCGTACTTCTTGCTAAGGCCAACGGTTTGGATCACGAGTCTTCTCGACCCCACACCATGTAGGCAACTCCACCCACAGGAACCGACAAGAGACAGACCAGTCTCCATCCCCATTTGGGAAGCGACTTCACTTCTCGACGTGAAATGTCATACCAGCAGTACCCAACCCACAGCACCACAAACACGATAAGTGGGACGAGGGCGGCCATCGGGATAGGACCCATCGCTACTCCTCTCCTTCGTTGGTCGCCGCCTTGGGACGAACACCCAGAAGGGTGTTGAGCAGGGCAACCCCTCCATCAGGACTGTCGACGGTCACAACGATGTCTGCTTTGTCGGCCCGCACGAGTCGGAGGGCAGGGCCCTTCCGGACGATGAGTGCCGCCGTCTTGTTCTCACGAAGCCCTCTGAAGCGAAGACCCCAACCGCCATACGCCAACGGCTCCACCTCGAGTGACTCTGCCCAGGAAATCTCTGAGAGGGCTACGTGCTTGGCCGGCCAGCCCCAAGGACTGGCTCCGATTGTCACACCCGTTGCCGAGACGGACACGCGAGCAGCGGAGAACCAGAACATCAGGACGCCAACAACCAAGAGAACCGCACCCACTGCGTCGTGGAGGACGACCCCTGTTCCAGCAAGGATCCCTGCCGCGAGCGTCAACACCACCGAGTGCGCTCTCCCCAACCACACAGCGCTCTCATCGGGATCAAGCTGCATGGTAAGCACCTGGTCACCAACGGTCTCCGTGCCGAATCCGGACTCTGCCGCCGAGAGAAACCAGCCCAGGGCTCCGAAGAAAACACCTCCCAGGATCATCGCCATAACCGGGAGGAAGCCGACCTCTTGGGCAACTTCACCCGACCGTAGGTCGACGTTCGCCCACACCGTAAGCGCGGTTGCGCCAACAAGAATCCCCAAAACGAAGTAGACCACTGACGTGAGCGCCTTCGAAGCCATCCCACGCAGTCCCGCAGAGATGAGAGCGGACCAAATAAGGAAGCCAAGAACGGCAATGATGACAACGAATCCTGTGCGCGGTGACCATCCATTGGGCACTCCCGAGAGATCCCAATGACGAGCCAGTGACTCTGGCAGCCGGTCCCAGAACGCAAACGGCAGCGCCACCAGCACAGCGACGAGGCCAAGCGGAACTGACACCTCTGCTATCCACCATCTCATAGATCGACTTCTCATGACATCTCCTTTTCCACAAGCGCTCCTAGTTCTGTTGCGCTGAATCCCTGACGACGACCTTCTTCGACGAGGCGGGCAACCAAGAGCAATACAGATGTCTTGGAACTCGCCCCTTCTCGGACTACCGAACCCCGACCTCGTCGCATGTCAATCACACCCGAGTCCGCAAGCTCTGAATAGGCGCGCAGGACCGTGTGCATATTGACGTCGAGGACCTTGGCGAGCTCTCTCGCGGTTGGCAGGTTCTCTCCTTCCTTGATCTCTCCATCCCGGATAGACCGGTTAATCGCCGCAGCGATCTGGGAGTACAAGGGTGTTGCATCATCGAAGTTCAGTCTAAGTAACATTGTTCTAGTTATTATAGAACAATGTTACAAGGATCGTCAACCCAAGTCATGACATCCAGATCAGCGCGCGAGGAAGATCACCCCATCGCCACCCGAACCCCGCGGTCCCGAATTCTCCCGCCCAAACAGGCAGCAACGCAATTCCGACCACTGGGAGGCACCCAGCACCTCAGTCCATCGAGGACAGTGGCCGTCTTTCGCTTCCTCAACTCACAGCGTGAGACTCACCGTGTTCCTGTGACCTAGATTGCCAGACCAGGCCGAGGCCTGCGAAAAGCAAAACCGCGAAGGTGGCGAGCCAAAGCCATGTTCCGCCTGCCGAGAAATCCACCTTGTTCAGATCCCGGTCGAGGGCCCACAACCCGACAAGGGGGATTGCTCCCCCCGTTGCAAAGGCCAGTCCAGCGGTGACTAGCTCGATCGAGGCAGCCGCTCGCCACAAGAGAATCGCGGCAAGACCAGGACACAGGAAGAGCACGCTATAGGCGCGGCCATGAAAATCGTCAATGGGCCAGGGCCAGAAGCTGCTGAAGGTCTCAGGAGCTAGGAGCAAGCCCAGGCCGTATACGCCCAGCAAAATAATAGGAATCAGCAGTATCGAGCCCCATGGGGCTTTGACCGGATGGGCGTAATACGGCTTGAGGTGGCGTGACAACCAGATCTGATAACCAGCGTTGATCGGAATGGCTACATAGAGCGTGAACCACAACCATGAGCTGTAGTCGGCAACGTCGAAGCGATCGAGCTCCGTCAGGGAGACAATTAGGAGGACAACGGCGAAGAGCAAGACCATGGGCATGACCACCCGGGCCGGTGCCCAGCGCCCCACGTAAACCGTAATGACCGCTGCGACCAGTGCGCCTGTATAACCAGTTCCGAGTATCAACGCGTTGAACTTTGAAATCTCCCAGGGCCACTCGGGCCCGATTATCGAGATGAAGAACAACATTCCAAAACCTGCGATGAGCAGAAAACCGCACATGACGGCATTCACTCCTATGAGCAGCCTTGTATTGGGAGGATTGTCGTTGTACATGGGAATCGGTCCTTCGTTAACCACTGGGGCAAATAGCATCGCCCTGACCTGATGTATGCCGCTGTCGTTGTAGCGCTACAAACCTACCAGACAAGAGTCCCGCTTCCTTCCCCGTCTGCGAGGAAACGTAACCAATCAGCGGGTGCCCGAAGGGGCGGATGGGCCAGCCCGAAAAAACTCACCAGACTCGAATTCGCTACGCCGAGAAGCCCCACTCACCGCCGGCAATGATGGGTTCCTCTCCCCCTCCTGGAAGCACACCGAACACATTGAGATCCGGGGAGCCCACCACGAAGTCCACGTGGGTGGTGCTCAAGTTGAGGCCAGCTGCTTCCAAGTCCTCAGGGGTCATCGTTGTGCCGCCTTCGACACAGATCGGATAGGCCCTACCAACTGCAATGTGGCACCCGTCGTTCTCGTCGTACAAGGTGTTGTTCCAGACCAACCCTTCGGCGGCCACAGCACTCGACATGGGAACCATCGCAGTTTCACCAAATCGCACCGAGCCCTCATCAGTCTCAAGAAGCCGGTCCAACGTCTCTTGACCCTTCTCAGCCGTGGCCTTGACGATCTTGCCGGCCGACACTTCAAACGAGAATCCTTCAATCAGATTGCCGAAGAGACTCAGCGGTTTGGTGGCCGACACCACCCCCTCGCCCACCATCCTATGAGGTGCCGCAAACACTTCCTCAGTTGGGATGTTGGGGACGAACGCCCCGCCGGCGTTGCCGCCCACCCACACCGGGTTGTCTGGTAGTCCAAGCGTGAGGTCTGTTCCTGGCGCCTCATAGCGAAGGCCGGTGTACCCGCGCCCCGTCAGGTACTTGCTCCTTGCGCTGAGATCTCCAACATGTGCTTGCCATGCAGCGACGGGGTTATCTTGATCTGCTCGACAGGCCCGAAAGATCGCCGACCAAAGTTGTTCAACGGCGCCGAGCGTGGACTCGTCCGGGAAGACTGTCTTCGCCCACGCCTCCGAGGGTGCCGCAACAACACTCCAAGCACGTCGCATCGTTCCCCGAGCTCGGGTGAGTTCTTCAAGAGCGGTGCCGTTCACCTTCTGGAACGAAGCGACCAGCGCAGAATCGATCCCAGCAAGGGAGTTTGGATCGTTCGCCGACACGTACAAGAAGAGATCCCCAGCCTCATAGGCAGCAAGTTGGGCATGTGCAGCCGAGCTCACTACTTCAGAAGCGCCGGCGCTCCCCCGCTGGTACCTAGCCCGTGACACTGCTTCGTCGCTCCAGAACACGTCCACGTTCAGAGCCCCAGCCTCATAGGCCTGTTCAACTAGGACGCGCGTGAACTCAGCGGCGGCAATTGGCGAAGAAATCAACAGCCTATCTCCGGGACTGAGCCCAATCCCAACACGAATAGCAACGTCGGCGTACTTAGCGAGCAGTTCAGAAGAGGGCATCTAGATCTCCGGTCGGTATCGCAGAAACCTACCAGACACCAACCCCATTCTCCCCGCCACTACACAATCGAGCTAGATATCGATCTCCATGCTTATACCGTCGTAGATGGGGTCGTAGTAGAACCCGTCCGCTTCGTAATCGGGGTTCCAGAAACGCTCTCCCGACTCAGTTTCTCGATACAGGAAGGGCGACTTGTGGAGACGTTCCAAGTGGTATCTGCCTTCAGGTCCTGAAGCTATCTCTGCTCCTTTTCCGTACAACATCAAGCCGCCATCGGCCCGAACCTCATGCTGTGGAGCCACGTCACGGTACTCGTGGCTCACATTGAGCAACTTGTGCCCCAGCTCATGTGCGATGGTCTTCCACGAGTTCTCGTCCTTGTTCAGATCGGTGATCGAGATCACACCCCGCAGGTGGCGAGGCATCGTGGTTCCGTACATGTACCCAGGGAATGACAGGCCGCCCGTTGAGATGGTCTTCAACTCCGAGGTCCGGAAGTCAAGCTGCTCATAGAAATCCATGAACACGTCTTGGAGGACCACTAGGTGAACGGTTCGATCAGCGCCGGGCACATTTCTAACCATCGCATCGAACGCCTCCTCGGCCTGAGAGGAAATCACCGCCGGCTTGCGCCCAGCGCCGACGTACATGTTGGTGTAGCGGCTGGAGGGCTTCTCACTACCTGGCAACGTCGAATGCACCTCAAACAACCGCGGGTCGAGCCAGCCAGTGTTGAAGCCAACCAGCTTCAGCTGGACTCCGGCGACTGAAAACACTTCTTTGGATCTCACAAAGCCCAGCATCAGCAGGTCAACGTTCACCTTCTCCGCGTGCTCTTCGTCGAGGTTGGATGGGTAATAGATCGCAACGTCAACCGTGGGTTCCCCTTTCACCAAATCGGAGTTCACCGAGTCAAGGTCAATGCCGCCTAGGTGAGCCCAATCACTCACTGTGCGGATCCCGACTCAGCAGTGTCAGCGCTCTCAACCTGACGAGCGAAGACGTGAGCCGCATGATCAGGCGATAAATCCTTCATGAAGTAGGGCGTTCCCGAGGCAGCATCTTCCTCGAGCATGCCTTGGACCGCCTCCATTGACTGTTTCATCTCCTCATAGGACCCTGAACCAGACTTCACGATCAGGATCGAAGCGGCTTCATCGAACGGAGTCTCAAACCCGGTAGGCACACCACCGGGGAAATGAAATAGGTCACCCTCATTTATGACGACTCGCACTTCCTCATCATCTTCAATTGTGCAGAAGACCCACCGTCCAGAGACGGTGTAGATGATGCTCTCGGTGTCATGCGGATGGGCAAAGCAGTACTGACCTGAATGCATCACAATCATGTGAGATCGAATCTCCTGACCGATCAGCAGCGGAACCATGTCCCCTTCAATTGTGGGAACCCCTTGCTGGTCCGAAACCGACCTGAGCACCCGACACTCGCCCACCCATTCAAGGCCGACTTGCTCAGCGGCCGCTCTCTGCTTCTCTTCACTACTCATCTGACATTGTCTCCTCGGTTAGGTTGATGGGGGAAGCACATGACGGTTACAGCTTTGGATTAATCCGTTCTTCTACGGCGAAGGCAATGAGTGCGAAGCCAAGCGAAGCCAACATGATCGCTAGCCCCGGCGGCAACACCCACCACTTCCAAGCCGGTGTGAGGAACGCTCCTCGAGATTGCGCCCAAAATAGAATTGACCCCCAGCTTTTCTGGATGGGATCGCCCAGCCCCAAGAAGCTAAGAGCAGCTTCCAGCAGAATCGCCCCCGAGACAGCCCTCACGAACGACCCGGTCGCTAGCAAGGCTGTCCTTGGAAGAATGTGGCGGAAGATCACCCACTTATCGGGAGCTCCCATGGATTGAGAAGCCATCACGTACTCGCGGGAACGAAGAGAGATCACCTGTGATCGGATTATTCGAGCGGGGGCAGCCCAAATGAGAACGCCGATGACGAGGATGGTGTTGGTAAGGCTCCTTCCCAAATACGCCGCGAGAACGATGAGGAGAGGAAGGAACGGCAGAATGAGCACAACGTCCACCCCTCTCATGAGAAACGCCCCTAGACGTTTGGGGTAGTAGCCGGCGAGGATGCCAATAGACGTACCAATCAACAGTGCCACCGCAGCTGCAATAATCCCAACGGTTAGCGACACTCGGGTCCCGTATATCAGCTCTGACAAGAGGTCTTGCCCAACGTCGTTGGTTCCCAAGAGGTGCTCAGCACTTGGCGACGAGAAGGGTCTTCCTACCCGCTCGGCAGGGTCATACGGAGACAACCATGGTGCCAGTATGGCAACCAGGATCATCGAAGCAACTATGACTCCCCCGAGCTGACCGAGGCGTTGCGGGAGTTGGACTCGTCGCCGTTTCGTTGTTTCGACCATCAGCCGCTCCTAGTTCGAGGATCGAGGATCGGGTAGAGAAGGTCTGCAACAAGATTTGCCAGCAGAACTGCAGCAGTAAACACCAGGAAGGCCGCCTGCATGACCGGGTAGTCACGACCTGACACTGCGTCGAATACCAGTCGCCCTAGCCCTGGGTAGGAGAACACCGTCTCGATAATTACCGATCCGCCAAAAGAGAATGCAAAGCGGATAGCGAGGAACGTCACGACCGGAGCGATCGCGTTTCGGGCGACGTGGCCAAACAGGACCCGCATCTCACTGGCACCTTTTGCCCTCGCAGTGCGAATGAAGTCTTCACCAAGGACCTCAAGCATCGAATAACGCATGGTCAGGTAGACCCCCGGCACCGACAGCACCGACAGCGTCAGCATGGGCAGGGTGGCATGTTTGATCACGTCCACCCAGTACGCCCCACCCGTGAAGTCGGCTGCAGGTGCCACAGCGCCAAACGAGGGCAACACGCCCAGCTGCACCGAAAAGATCGAAATAAGGAGCATTCCCAACCAAAAAGAAGGGAGTGATTGCAGGGCAATCATCCCGGTCAACATCGAGAGGTCTGACTTCTTTCCGCGCCTCCAAGCTGACCAGGCTCCCGTCACTATTCCGACCGTGGCAGAAAACACCAACGCTCCCCCCGTTATGAGGAGGGTCCAAGGCAACCGTTCAGAGATCATGTCGACGATGGCGCGGTCGGACCGATACGAGATCCCAAAATCACCCGTGACGATGGATCGCCAGTAGTCAACGTACTGAACCAAGATTGGCCTGTTGAGCCCAACGTCTTCAATGATTTGAGCCCGCTGCTCGGGGGTCAAGAGGCCAACGTCAACTCCAGCGATCAAGGCCAACGGGTTCCCAGGCATAACCCGTGGCAGCATGAAATTGAGCGTCACAGCTACGAACAGCACAATCGCGTACTGCATCAGTTTCTGTTTGTTAAGCCTCTTCAAGCCATCACCTCATTGGAACAGGTCGGGAAGGGCGTTCAACGCCCTTCCCGACTCGGTCCGCGGTATTCCTTTCGTTTTAGGGTCGCCCTGACTCTGGGAGCAGGGAAACCTTGCTAACGATGCCCTGACCTGCCACAAACGCCCATCCGTCATAGACGTCAGAGTTGTATGCGTAGGCCCCATCTGGGTAAGCAAGCAGGATGAACGGCACCTTCTCTGCCAACAACACCTGCAACTCTTTCACCAGAGTTTCGGCAACGGCAGGATCTGTCTCACTAGCAAGCGCCTCGGCAACAGCATCAACCTCTGCATCAGCGAACCCCGTGAGGTTCAAGAATCCAGTTCCTGGATCGCTGTGGACTAGCTCACCAATGCGGACGGTATTCGCCTGAACTGGTGCCGACCAACCCCAAGCTGCGAGGTCGTAGTTACGCCCGTTGTTGATGTCGAACCCTGGCCAAACGGCCTGTTCCCAGGTTGCTGTCTCAACTGAAGCCACGTTCACCTTGATGCCTACAACAGCAAGCATCTCAGCGGTGAGCTCAGCAATGCGAAGTCGAAGACTATCGCTGGAGTTGGTGATCATTTCAAACTCCATCGGACCGCCATCGAATTCACGAATGCCATCGTCATCAGTGTCCAAATACCCGGCGTCATCCAACAACTTGTTGGCGGCGGCAGGATCGAACTGTGCGACAACATCAGTGTTGTACACCGTCTTGCCCGGGTGCACCCAACCGGGACTCCCAATCGTTGCCGCGCCCAGGTAGAGAATGTCGACAACAGTCGACTTGTCAATGGCCAGTGCCATAGCCTGTCTCACAGCAATATCGCTAAACGGTGCCTTCGAGGTGTCGAAGTTGATCATCTGAGTGGTGAACTCTGGACCCTG
>CAXMPE010000180.1:0-4768 GCA_964195245.1 uncultured Verrucomicrobiales bacterium
CGGCCCCGTGCAGCCAAGACCGATCTGGTTCCGTCGTAATAAAGCTACGATGCTCTCACCCTCTGGAGACAGCATGACGCCGCGTACGTTATTCGAAAAAGTCTGGGACGCCCACGTCGTCCACGAAGCCGAGAATGAGCCCACCGTCTTGTACGTCGACCTACACCTGGTCCACGAAGTCACTTCACCACAAGCCTTCGACGCTCTCAGAATGTCGGCAAGGACCGTCCGTCGGCCCGACCTCACCGTCTCGACGATTGACCACGGTGTCCCGACAAAAGATCGCATGCTCGGCATCAAAGATCCTCTCTCCAAGAAACAGATAGACACCCTCATCGCGAACTGCTCGGAGTTCGACATCACGCTCTACGGCATCGATGACCCAAGGCAAGGCATCGTCCATGTCATCGGCCCAGAACAAGGCATCACTCAGCCAGGAATGACAATTGTGTGCGGCGATTCCCATACGGCCACACATGGAGCGTTTGGCGCTTTGGCGTTCGGCATCGGAACTTCCGAGGTCGAGCACGTCCTCGCGACACAAACGCTGCCGCAGGTGAAGCCGATGTCCATGGCAGTAAACGTCGAAGGAGACCTCGCACCGGGAGTCACATCAAAGGACCTGATCCTCGGCATCATCGCCCAGATAGGGACCGCTGGAGCCACCGGGTATGTCATTGAGTACCGCGGCAAAGCCATACAGGAACTTTCCATGGAAGCGCGTATGACCATCTGCAACATGTCCATCGAGGGCGGCGCCCGAGCGGGGATGATCGCCCCCGACGAGGAGACAGTCCGCTACCTCGAAGGGCGACCCGGCGCACCCAAAGGTGCAGAATGGGTTGAGGCGGTGGACTATTGGCTGAACTTCGCAACCGACAACGGTGCAACATTCGACAAAGAGATCTACATCGACGCCACGTCGCTTGTACCCCAGGTGTCATGGGGCACAAACCCAGGACAAACACTCCCAGTCACGGACCGGGTACCGAGTCCTCGCGACATCGACGACCCTCAAGAGCGCAACAACGTAGAACGGGCCCTCGAATACATGGGTCTTGTAGCCGGAACGCCGATCCAAGACATACAGATCGACCGCGTCTTCCTCGGCTCTTGCACCAACGCTCGCATCGAGGACCTACGGGCAGCAGCCCGAGTCGTCGAAGGTCGGAAGGTCGCAGCCACAGTTGACGCCATGGTTGTTCCCGGTTCCGGGCTTGTGAAGCGGCAAGCCGAAGACGAGGGCCTCGACAAGATCTTTCTCGACGCTGGATTTGAATGGAGGGACGCTGGCTGTTCGATGTGCCTCGCCATGAATCCTGACTTTCTGGAACCCGGCGAGCGTTGTGCCTCGACATCGAACCGAAACTTCGAAGGACGCCAGGGCAAAGGCGGTCGGACCCATTTGGTCTCGCCCGCAATGGCGGCCGCAGCAGCGATTGAAGGCAGATTCGTTGACGTAAGGAACTACCGATGAACCCCATCAACATCATCAACGGGTCGGGAGCACCTCTCCCGCTGGCCAACGTCGATACCGACCAAATCATGCCCAAGAATTTCCTGAAAAGGGTCGAGCGCTCCGGCTACGGAAAGTACGTCTTTTGGGATTGGGCGAGGGACGCCGAGGGCAACCTCCTCCCGGACTTCGTTCTTAACAAGGCCGAGTATCAAGACGCCACCATTCTGCTTGCCGGTGAGAACTTCGGCTCAGGATCCTCGCGTGAACACGCCCCTTGGGGCATTGAGGACTGGGGCTTCAAGGCGATCATTGCTCCCAGTTTCGCTGATATCTTCTACAGCAACTGCTGCAACATTGGGCTGCTACCGGTGGTTCTCAAACCAAAGGAGGTCCAATTCCTTATGGAACTAGCCGAGGCCGAACCAGACGCAATCATCTCAATCGATCTTCCCAACCAGACCGTCACGGCAGACGGCTTCGAGGCACCTTTCGAGATTGACATCGCACGCAAACATCGCCTCGTCGAAGGCCTTGACCTCATCGGGACGACCCTGCTGCACGAGGACCTAATCGACTCTTTCGAAGCTACCCGCCCCAGCCATCTGCCGAGCCTGACCTAATGGCAACCGTATCTCTGCAACTCCTCCCAGAAGCTCAGTGTGAAATTACGTCGGTGAAGTCTGGAGCGACCTTCATTACGGAAGCCGGCGGAGGTTTGGATCGCAGTTTTTCGGCCACAGATCTCGTTGCCGCCGGCCTTGGTGCCTGCATCGGCGCTGGCGTGGGCCGCATCGTGGAACGCAGAGAGATCCCACTTGCAGACTGCTTCATCGAGGTCGATAAGACTATGGGGACCGAGCCTTCCTGCATTTCGGCGCTCGAAGTCACCATCTTCGTGCCGGTGGAGCATGACGATAAGCTCGAGAAGATCATTCTTCGGGCAGCTCATGCTTGTCCCGTTGGCCGGAGCCTCAATTCCGAGATCACAATTGCGGTAGCCTTCACGCCAGGATGAGAGCGCACATCACCGAAACCGATATTCGCCCCGCATTGCGTAGCGCTCTGCGTCGCTCATGGAACGCTGTGGGTAAGCCCGGGGCCAACTGGAGCGCTCGTGACCGGATAGCGTTCGCTCAAGCAACTATCGACGCTATGGCTGGCGACGAAGTGCAGGGCCAATCGCGAACGATGGCTCTAATAGAACTCCTTGCGGCTGATCCCGCAGCGGTGGGCAAAGATGACGTTCTCTTGGCCCTCTCTGAGAGCAATGCACCATCGCTGGTGGAAGTCATCTCCATCGTCTCGAGAACCGCAGCCGTCGTCTCGTTCTACAGGGCACTCAGTCTTGAGCTACCCCCAATGCCACGCGAACAACCAGGGGAACCAACCGGCAACAACGCTCCCGAGAAAGACTGGGTGGATGCAGGCGCTTGGCTACCGGTGACAAACGGCCAGTCAATCTACTTCGCCTTTTCCATTGTTCCCGACGAGTTCGAGGAATGGGTGGCGCTCACCGACGAGATGTACATGTCCGGAGAAGAGATGGCGAGCCCCACCATCTTCAATGGAATCTCACGCGCCCAGCACGAGGTACTGGCATCGCGCACCTCATATCTCAACGAGTGCTTCTACTGAGTGCTGTCACACACGCTGATGCTCAGGTGGAGCGCAGAGAACTTAGATCATGACTTCAACCCCGAATCGATCGTTGACACGACCCAGACAACAGGGATTCCTGGCGGAGAAGCCCTCATCGCCCTCGTTGACGCGACGATGCTCGGCACCTCGTCAGACCGTTCCAAAGCAAGAGCCTGGATCCATGCCGAGCTAGGGATGGGCGGCGTCGTGATGGCCGCCAGCACCTACGGGAACTTCGAGATGATGAACCGAATAGCGGAAGGAACCGGTATCCGAGCAAACGAGCAAACTCGGGCATCCTCAGCCGATTGGCAACAGAAACTCGGCCTAGACCGCTTCGGAAAAGGGTACTGAGGTACCTGGGGGCAGCGCCCCCAGAACGTCGACCTGGACTTGGACCAATCCAAGACCCCAACCACCACCGACTTCACAGTGGGTGGATGAGTACATATACCAGCATCTGGGTTCAGGTTTAGGTGTAGGTCCAGGTTTGAGTATTTGGGTGCAGGACACCCAAGGAACTCACAGGCTCTTCACAGGAGTTTCATCATCTTCTCTTAGGTCGGCTGTAGATACTTGCCTCATTGATCACTGACTCTGGAGACCGGACATGAAACGCATCATCGGCTTGGCGCTCGCCCTCGCCCTGCTCACTGCAGCTTGTGGCAGCGGTGACGAGGCCACCGACGGGGTTGCCTCCCTCGAGGAAACCACCGTCACCTCCACAGCGGAAACACTTCCCAACGTAGACCAGGAGCAGGCCGTCATCGCTTTGGTGCAGTGCCTCCGCGACGAAGGGCTCGAAGTGAGCGATCCTGAAGTGAACGCCGATGGCGATGTCGATCTCCAGAGCCTCTTCCGGCAGGCTGGAGAAGCCCAAATCGACCGCGAGGCGTTCCAGGCTGGAAGAGACGCTTGTGAAGCTGAAGTAGCCGCTGTGACGATTGGCTTCACGCGAAACTTCGACCTCACCGAGATCCAGGACCAGCTCATCATCTTCGCCCAGTGCATGCGTGACAACGGATACGACATGGACGACCCGGACCTCAGCAGCTTTGGCCAGCCCGGAGGCGGCGGGGGCGGCGGCGGACCGTTCGGCGACATTGACCCTGAGGATCCCGACTTCATCACAGCCAACGAGGCCTGCGAAGACGTTCGTCCGCTCTTTGGTGGTGCGGGCGGAGGCCGTCCATGAGCACCTCCCCCGCCAAGAAGCGGTGGCCTTGGCTCCTAGTTGCGGTGGCCATCATCGCAGCCGGAGCCTACGGCATCCAGCAGCTGCCCGACAGCGAAAGTGACACCTCGGGCACCGAGGCTCCCCAAGCCAACACCGCAGCAGTGGTCCGCGGGGATCTCGCTCAAGAAGAGAGCTACGACGGCACCCTTGAGTCTCTGGAAGGTGAAACCCTCAGCTCGCCCGTGTCGGGAGTCGTGAGTTTTGTGGCCGCTACCGGATCCGTTGTGGATTCTGGTGAAGTTCTCTTCGAGATCGATGGTGAACCGTTCGTCGTCCTCGGAGGGACTGTGCCCGCCTATCGGGATCTCACTCTTGGAGCAGAGGCTCGGACAGTAGCGAACCGACTGAACGGAACCCTCACTTGGCTTGCTCCGGTCGGGACGGTCCTCGAAGAAGGGGACGTCATTGCCCGCATAGATGACCGTCCTGTCATC
>CAXMPE010000181.1:0-4285 GCA_964195245.1 uncultured Verrucomicrobiales bacterium
CCCTTTTGGTCAATGAGTGCCTTAGCTCGGACGACGATGCCAGGAGTGCAGAAGCCGCACTGGAGGGCCCCGGTCGCGGCGAACGCGCTGGCGTACCGATCTCGTTCATCGTCGCTGAAGCCTTCAAGAGTCACGATCTCCTTGCCCTCGGCCTTCTCAAGCGACACCAGACAGCTAGCGGTGGCTCGACCGTTCACGAGAACGGTGCAGGCCCCGCACTGACCAGAAGGAGAGCAACCATCCTTCGGCGAGGTGATACCGAGTCCGTTCCGAAGTGCTGACAACAGATGCGGAAACTCGTCGCTCACCTCGGCCGGAGCTCCGTTTAGATCGAAAGATGTCGTCATTTACCTTCCTTGGGCTCGGTGATGTTGGAGTAATGCTCTGGCAATCGATACCGATCAAAGTCGAACAGGGTCTCTTTGTAGAACGCGCAGAAGTCAAGATCGATGCTGGCGACGGCGATCTCATCACCGGTCGTAATGCATTGAGCAATCGTTTGTCCCGACGGTGCGTAGATCCCTGACTGAGCGAGCGAATCGACGCCTTCTTCAACACCGCCCTTGGCCACCCCGACGACAAAGGTCCCGTTCTGATAAGCCCCCGACTGCAGCACCAGAGCGTTGTGGAATCCAGCGAGAGCGTTTTGCTGCGGGTCCGGGCTGTAATGGAGTGGGGTGTTGTACCCAATGAGAATCAGCTCAACGCCTTGGAGCCCCATAACCCGGTAGGTCTCTGGCCAACGTCGGTCGTTGCAGATGGCCATCCCCACCCTTCCACCGAAGGCGTCCCAGACACCGAACCCGTCAGGTCCGGGTTCGAAGTAGTAGCGCTCCAAGTGCTGAAAGGGCCGGTCGGGCTCTACTTCTGAATGGCCCGGCACGTGCACCTTGCGATACTTGGCAACAATTGAGCCATCGCGCTCCACTAGGACTTGGGTGTTGTAGCGATGCTTGGCCCCATCGTCGTCGAAGTACAACTCTGCGTATCCAAGGCAGAAACCCACACCAAGCTCCGCAGCCCTATCAAAGAGAGGTTGCGTCTCGGGACCCGGCATTTCGGACTCAAACAGGGCGTCCACTTCGTCTTCGTCGGTGATCAGGGCTCTCGGGAAGAAGGTTGTGAGGGTCAACTCAGGGAAGACCACGAGGTCACAGTTCTGGTTGGCCCCTTCATCTAGGAGGGCTAACAGTCTCTCAACGACCTCGGCCCGGGTTTCGTTCTGGGCGATGGGTCCCATCTGGGCAGCCCCAACGACTAGTTTCCTCGCCACACTCACTCCTCGATCTTCCACACTGGCAGACAATAACGCCCACAGGCGCTCCTCGGCAGTGTTGCCAATACTTTACAAAATGTCAAATTCTTTTTTGACGTTTTGTAAAACCAGAAGCTAGGCTGGCGGCAAGATAGAACGAGAGGAATCTCCCATGGCCAACGTTGTGCGAGCAGCCCTTGTCCAGGCTGCATGGACTGGTGATTACGAGTCCATGCTGGAAGCCAACAGCGACTATGCACGCCAAGCTGCTGACGACGGCGCCAAGGTCCTCTGCTTCCAAGAGATCTTCACCGGCCCTTACTTCTGCAACGTCCAGAACCCGGACTTCTACGATCTCGCCGAACCCATTCCCGACGGGCCGACAATCACTGCCATGAGGGCGCTCGCGAAGGAAACCGAGATGGTGATGGTGGTGCCCATCTACGAACGTGTTGACGAAGGAACGTTCTACAACACCGCTGCAGTAATCGACAACGATGGCGAGCTCCTCGGCATCTATCGCAAGACCCACATCCCCCAAGTCGAAGGGTTCTGGGAGAAGTTCTACTTCCGGCCAGGCAATCTTGGATACCCAGTCTTCGACACCGCTGTTGGCCGCATCGGCGTCTACATCTGTTACGACCGACACTTCCCCGAGGGTTGGCGCGAACTCGGTCTCAAAGGAGCCAAGATTGTCTTCAATCCCTCAGCGACAACCCGGGGGCACTCGAAGTACTTGTGGCAGGTCGAACAGCCGGCTGCCGCGGTCGCCAACCAATACTTTGTGGGTGCCATCAACCGAGTGGGAACAGAAGGTACAACCAACAGTGACTACTACGGGTCCTCCTACTTTGTTGATCCAAGCGGCCAGACGGTTGGAGACGTAGCTTCTGACACTCAGGACGAAGTAGTAGTTCGCGACCTAGATATGAGCGAGCTTGAAGCCGCGAGACGTCACTGGGCGTTCTACAGAGACCGTAGACCTGAGATCTACGAAGGAATCGCCGCAACATGACCGGCTGCACCGCCGAGTTTTTCATCGAACCCTTTGAAGAAGGCGCCCCAGGCGGCCATGTCATGTCAGGCGTCGCTGCCATGGAAGCGGCCGGACTTTCGGTCTCGATGGGGCCGTTCGGATCCGTTGTCACCGGTCGCCTAGAAGAAGTCTCCAGCGCCCTCGGCGCAATGGTCAACGCTGCAGTGCGCGACGGGGCACAGCGCGTACGGGTCGAGGTGATGATCGAGCCATCATGACGCCCTCCTCTCACCCCCTCGCCGCAACACTACGCCCGCTCCTCGAAACAATCGGTGGAACTCTCGTCCCCGAAACTGAGATCGAGGCAGGCGACGTAGTGTTGGAGTGGGAAGGTTCGCCTTCAGTTGGCGTCAGACTCACCGAGCTGCTCTCGCTCGACCGCCTCGTCAGCGGTGTGGAGGACCAAATGGGGGCGCCCCTGTCAGAACTCGGTCGGGCAGATAAGCAACGTGCGATCCGAATCCTCGATGAGCGAGGGGCTTTTCTCCTGCGAAAGTCGATCGAAGACGTCGGGGAAGTAATGGGCGTCAGCAGGATTACGATCTATAACTATCTCAACGCTACCAAGAACGGAGACACCAATGACAGTTCCTAGCTTTTCGCTTTCGCTCACCTTGCCCGGATGGGTCGACAAGTTGATCGATCTAGAGCGGCCATACCCCACTGATGAAGAAAAGATGTCGCTTGTCAACTCGCTAGCCAGCCAAAACGTGACAAACCACACAGGGGGACCGTTTGGCGCGGCCATCTTCGAGCGAACGAACCACCGATTGGTGGCACCCGGGGTCAACCTTGTCGTACCTGCTTCCAATCCCACTGCTCATGCCGAGATTGTCGCCATCGGCATGGCGGGAGCCCGTCTCGGTGCCTATCACCTCGGCGATGACGGAGCGTCACCCACTGTTCTAGCCACAAGCGTAGAACCATGCGCCATGTGCCTGGGAGCCACACCGTGGAGCGGAGTCTCCCGCCTTATCATCGGAGCAAGGGACGCCGATGCACGAGCGATCGGTTTCGATGAGGGGTACAAGCCAGAAAACTGGGTCGAGACCCTCAACTCTCGAGGCATCGAGGTCACCCAAGATGTACTCCGAGACGAAGCAACAAGCGTGCTTCAAGCCTACCTAGCCGCGGGCAAGGAAATCTACAACAGCTCCCCTAGCGCTGATCAAGGGGACGCTTAGATGCACGAAGTCCAGGACCGCACGTGGTCGGCTACCCGATACGAGCGACCAGCCACACTCGATGAGGCTCTGACACTGCTCGACCAACACGGGCAGCGGGCACGCGTCATCGCTGGCGCAACCGACCTCCTTCTTGAAATGCAACGCAAGGTACGCGCGGTTGACGTCCTCGTTGACCTGTCCTCAATTTCTGGACTTGATGAAATCAACTCGAAGGACGGAACAATCGGGCTTGGGTCGCTCGTAACCCACGGCCAGGTCGTGGCGTCCCAAGCAATCCGAGACGGCGGGCTGCCACTGGCTCAGGCATCTCTGGAAGTCGGGTCCCCGCAACTTCGCAACCGGGCAACAGTGGCCGGCAACGTGGTCACCGCAAGCCCGGCCAACGACACAATTTCAGCTCTCTTCGCCTTGGACGCTTCGCTTCAGTTGGCATCGGTCGACGGCGTCCGCACGGTCCCCATCACCGAGTTCTATCTCGGTGTTCGTAAGACGGTGATGGCGCCTAACGAGTTGGTGACCGAGATCAGTTTCCCGCAACTCGGCGAGCGCCAGCACGGCATGTTCGCCAAGATCGGGCTCAGATCGGCACAGGCAATCTCGGTGGTGCACGCTGCTGTCGTGCTGACGATGCAGGACAACATTGTCCAAGACGCCCGAATCGCTCTCGGAAGCGTTGCTCCCACGATCGTCTTCTCAGACGCAGCTCAACTGCTCACTGGCCAATCTCTGAACGACGACACGATCGCCGCTTGTGCCACATCAGCTGCCATGGGCGTCAGCCCAATCACGGACGGCCGAGCAACAGCT
>CAXMPE010000182.1:0-2976 GCA_964195245.1 uncultured Verrucomicrobiales bacterium
CCCAGTCTTCTTCTTCCCAGTCCTCTTGGCAACAGCCATCGGTGGCGCGCTCGGCTGGCTCATCATGGCAACGTCATGCAGTACCTGCACAGGCTGGCTCTGGTCCATCGGAACACTGGGGGCTCTTCTCGCAGGCGGTGGGATGGCCGTTGTCATGGTGCTGGCGATTCGGTCCATGGACGAACACAACGCTGCTCAAGACGCCGGACGCGCTCCAAGCTCGCCGGAGTGCGAAGTCCCAGAGGAGTAGCCGGTACCCAACTAGAGCTAGAGCGGATGGAACCCCACAGCATCGGTCTCAAGAAACCGCAGCGAGTGCGAGTCGGGGGTTAGTTCTAGTTCTAGTCCTAGTCCTAGTTGGGTTTTCGCTTATTCGTGCTTGCCGAGGATCAAGCTCACGTTGTGGCCACCAAAGCCGAAGCTGTTGCTGAGCGTGTTGGTGATGGCCATCTCCCGAGCTTCGTTGGGAACATAGTCGAGATCACACTCGGGATCGGGGGTGTTCAGGTTGATGGTTGGTGGCGCCACTTGGTCCCTAATTGCGAGCAAGCACGCCAGAGCCTCAACGGCTCCCGCTCCACCGAGAAGGTGCCCGGTCATGGACTTGGTGGAAGAAATTGCCACGTCTTGGGCGCTGGATCCAAACGCAAGCTTGATGGCGGCAGTTTCGGTTTTGTCATTTGCGGGAGTTGAAGTGCCGTGAGCGTTGAGATATTGAATCCCACTTGGGTCAATCTCAGCGTCTCGTAGGGCCGCCTCAATGGCCAACGCCTGCCCTTTGCCACCAGGTCGCGGCAGGGTCACGTGATAGCCATCGGTGGACATGCCGTATCCCAGAATCTCTCCGTGAATGGTTGCTCCTCTGGCTAGGGCCCGTTCCCGCTCCTCAAGCATGAGTACTGCCCCACCCTCACCGAGCACGAAACCGTCGCGGTTGGAGTCGAAGGGACGAGACGACCCTTCAGGATCTTCATTGTTGGTACTGAGCGCTTTGGCCGAGTTGAACGAACCAATGACGAACTCGGAAACAGTTGCCTCCGCTCCGCCTGCCATCATCACATCGGCTGCGCCTCGTCTGATCACTTCGGCTGCGTCGCCAATAGCGTTGGCAGAGGCAGCACAAGCCGTGACCGTACAGTTGGTTGGTCCAAAGAACTCCCATCGAATGGCAGCCATACCCGCAGACATGTTGGCGATCAGCTTTGGAATAGTGAGCGGATTCAGTCTGCCTGGTCCCCTGTTCCGCAAGGTATCTAGCGACTCCTCAAATGAAGGCAAACCACCCATGCCAGCTCCAGCGATGGAGCCCATACGCTCTCGGAGCTCTGGCTCAGCGTCAAGGTCGATGCCTGAGTCGACCATTGCCTGATCAGCAGCGCCGATGAACAGTTGGACGTATCGATCCAGCCTTCGTGACTCTCGCTTCTCGAAGTACAACTCTGGGTCGAAGTCCTTCACTTCTCCGGCGATCTTCGTCTTGGTATCGGACGCGTCAAACTGGGTGATAGGACCCACGCCAGATCGACCCGCTAGGAGGGCATCCCAGAAGGACTCCACATCGTTGCCGACGGGTGTGATAGCCCCGAGGCCGGTGACGACTACACGTCGACGTTCCATAGCGGGCTAGTTAACCAGTCTTCGCAATGACGGCTTCGACAGCAGAGCCAACGGTGAGAATGCTCTCAGCTTCGTCATCTGGGATCTCCACACCGAACTCATCTTCGAGAGCCATGAGTAGCTCCACAACACCGAGCGAGTCAACTTCGAGATCTTCTTCGAACCGTGCGTCGTTGTTGATCTTGTCGGCTTCTAAGCCGAGCTCACCCACAAGGAGCGCCTTCATTCTTGTTTCAACGTCTGAGCGATCCATGATCGTTCCCTTCCTATTGTTTCTCTTTAGTTACAAGGCAAGCCCACCGTCAACGACGATGGTCTGGCCAGTGATATATCCAGCTGCATCGGAGGCAAGAAACGCCACCGCTGCAGCGATTTCCTCCGGGGTGCCGAGGCGCCCAACGGCGATGCTACCTGCAACAGCGTCGTTCGCTTCGTCACCGAGCGCAGCAGTCATGTCTGTGGCGATGAATCCTGGGGCTACAGCGTTCACTGTGATCCCCCGGGAACCAACTTCTTTGGCGACTGACTTGGCCATAGCAATGACCCCAGCCTTGGACGCTGCGTAGTTCGCTTGACCGGGATTTCCCGAGATTCCAGCGACCGAAGAGATGTTGACAATTCGGCCCCACTTCTCGCGGAGCATGCCGCGCAGGGCTGTCTTAGTGCAGAGAAAGGTGGCCTTGAGGTTGACGGCGATGACGCGATCAAACTCCTCTTCGGACATGCGCATCGTGAGGTTGTCCATGGTGATCCCCGCGTTGTTCACAAGGACCGTGACTCGACCCAATTTCTCCGTGACAGCCTCGAACATCGTCGCGACAGCATCAGCGTCGGAGACGTCTGCACCCACAGCAACTGCAGTGCCTCCCGCTTCTGTGATCGCTGCAACAACTTCCTCCGCAGCATCGGCCCGGGCGGTGTAATTGACTGCAACGGAGCATCCTTGGTGAGCAAGCTCGATAGCTATAGCTCTACCAATGCCCCTTGAACCACCGGTGACTAACGCTACCCGCTGGGTCACCTGATACCCCTCAGGTTTGGTTCGAGAAGTTCAAGCGCCGTCAGATCTGAAGGGGTGAGTTCGGCATCACTGGTTCCCAGCGGCGTGGTCCGTTGGCCCCACTTGACCACGGCTGCTGCCCAGGTAAGTCCGCCGCCGAAAGCAGCAAAGACAATGGTGGAGCCCGGCTTGATGAATCCCTCCGCAAGCGCCTCAGTCATCGCTATCGGAATCGTTGCTGCTGAGGTATTCCCGTACTTTTGGATGTTGATGAACACCATGTCTTCGTCCAGCTTGAGCCTCCGAGCGGTTGCATCGATTATGCGCTTGTTGGCCTGATGCGGAATAAGAAGATCTAC
>CAXMPE010000183.1:0-3415 GCA_964195245.1 uncultured Verrucomicrobiales bacterium
AAGACTCCTTGGAGGTCGGTGCCTGGCACGTCGGGAGCTTTCGCTGCAGCACCGGTGGCGTACATCAGCTGGTCATATGGCTCGATCAACTCGCCATAGGGAGTCTCGACGGTGACCGCCTTGGACTTGGTGTCGATGCTAGTTACAAGGTGATGGAGGCGGACATCAATGTCCATCTCTTCGAATTGCTCTGGGGTGCGAGCCAGCAGGCTGTTCACGTCGGCAACTTCACCCGACACGAAGTACGGCTCACCACAGGCTGAATAGCTGATCCATTCAGTGGCCTCGAAAACAACGATGGAAAGTTCTTCGGGACCCTTCCTGCGTCTGGCCTGAGAGGCGCACGACATCCCGGCGGCATCGCCGCCGATTACGACTAACCGTTCTCTCACGATCTGCCGAAGCGTTTTGTCTTTTCCGGTTCAAGCTCAGACTTGAACTGCTTGAGTTCTGCCTTGCTGCGGAGTTGCCGGCGTTTCCGGATACCCCAGATCCACCCGGCTAGCTCGTCAATGACGACTGCGATCACTGCGGTGCCGAGAATGATGGCCGACAGCGGAGCCGTGATGCTGAGAGCGAAGAAGGCAAACTCAACGTCGTCGGTGTTCTGTGCGGCCAGAACGATGATCAGAACCACCAGGAGCAAGCCACCGAGAAGGCCCCATCGGACGCCGGCACCTTTGTACACCGGCGGAGGAGCGTATTGCGAGTCGGGTGCAGCGACCTCGGCTTCCACCGCTGGGGTATCTATTGGGTCGGGATTGGTTTTGGGGGTGCTGGTCTCAAGGTCGATGATGTCCTCAATGACGTCTTCAGGTTTCTCGTTTTCCATGGCTGCAGTCTAGGCGATGTCTAGCTGACGACCTGTGGCATGACCCTCGCGCTGGCGTTGCGAACTCGCCGAATGGCGGCTCTGCGGAACCGGGCTTGCAGGACACGGATCCATGGCCGAATGAGCCGCGACCATGCGAGTGCTGGTTCGGCTTGAGCCGAGATTGTGAGGGTCACCACGCCGTTGTCGTGCAACTCAAGAACGAACTCTTCAATCCCTGCCAAGGGGTGGGAATCGAGGGTGAGGATCCCGAGGGCTACCCGTCGGTCTTGTTCTTCGAAGTGCTGCACCTCAACGGGAGCGCTCGTCCAGAGACCTAAGCGGCTGGCATGTACCCAGTATCGAGCCCCTTCGTGGACGCGGTCGGTACCTGAGACGAAGGTGCCGGGGAGATCGAACTGTTCTAGGTGGCGGAGGGCCACTTTTGCCTTCTCGAAGCGCTTGTGTCCCCAGCCGATGGTCTCGGATGTGGTGCGGGTCTTACCAAGAGGATGCCCGTTGGGCTCTAACGAGGAAAGCCGCTCGTTGGCATCTCTGAGAGCTTGGCCTGACGGACGCCTGAAAGTGAGCATGCTCGAATTCAACTACAACAACAACCACAACGACAACTAGCCCAACCGCATCGGCCACGGCCCGAACGGGTTGGGTCATTGTTTTTGTCCTAGTTCTTTTGATCGCTGGTTAGGGTGGCTGTATGGATATTTTGCGGACTCCCGATGCTTCCTTCGACAGCTTGGAGGGCTATCCCTTCACCCCTCACTACGCCGAGGTTGACTCCGGCGAAGGGGATCGATTACGAATTCACTACATCGACGAGGGTTCTGGCCCTATTGCGTTGCTGATGCACGGGCAGCCGTCGTGGTCCTACCTGTATCGAAACGTCGTGCCGATCTTGGTGGCGGCAGGTTTCCGCGTGGTAGCTCCTGATCTGGTCGGGTTTGGCCGTTCGGATAAGCCAGCGAATCAGGCTGACTACAGCTACGCGCGTCACGTTTCGTGGATGACGCAGTGGCTGCAGGAGTTGGCGCTGAGCGACATCACGATGTTCTGTCAGGACTGGGGAGGGCTGATTGGGCTGCGTCTTGTGGCGGACATGCCGGATCGCTTCCTATCGGTTGTTGCCGCCAACACCGGACTGCCTACCGGGGATCAGCAGATGCCAGAAGCGTTCCATGCCTGGGCGAAATGGTGTGCCACAACCCCCGAGCTAAACGCAGGCTTCGTGGTTCAAGGAGCCACCACTACCGACCTCTCGGAAGGCGTAATTGCTGGCTACAACGCTCCGTATCCCGAGACTTCTTTACAGGCGGGGGCAAGAGTCTTCCCAAGTCTCGTGCCGGCAAGACCTGACGATCCGGAGGCCCAGGCGCAAAGGGATGCGTGGAAGGGGCTGATGTCCTTTGACAAACCATTCCTCACCGCGTTCAGCGACACCGATCCCATAACCGGGGGAGGAGACAGGATCCTCGTGAAGCTTGTTCCTGGGGCTGAGGGAATGTCCCACAGGACCATCGAGAACGGCGGCCACTTTCTTCAGGAAGACCAGCCCGCGGCTGTAGCGCAGGCGGTGGTGGATGTGTATGCCGCCGTTGGAGAACGGGATGCTTGATGACGTTCTGCTGATGGGCCCAGGCCCGTCAAACGCATACCCCGAGGTGCTTGAGGCGATGGCACAGCCGTTATTGGGTCATCTCGATCACCAGTTCTTGGAGCTGCTAGACGAGACCAACGCCCGGTTGCGGACGCTGTTCGGTACCTCCAATCAGTTGACATTTCCCGTCTCAGGCACGGGCTCAGCTGGGATGGAGGCCGGCTTCGTGAACCTCGTCCATCCGGGTGACGTAGTTGTTGTGGGAGTCAATGGGGTCTTCGGAAAGAGGATGGTGGAGGTCGCGGAACGAAAGGGTGCCCGGGTGATTCCCGTCGAATTCGAATGGGGCACCCCAGTGGATCCCGACCGACTCCTGAGCGCTCATCCCGATCCAGCAATGATTGCTCTGGTGCATGCCGAGACGTCTACGGGCGTTCGAAGTGACGTGGCCCAGATAGGCTCCGAAAAGGGAAACGCGCTCTTGTTCCTTGACTGTGTCACCTCGTTGGGTGGTATCCCTGTCGAGATCGACGAGTGGGGCGTGGATGTTGCCTACTCGGGCACCCAGAAGTGCATTGGGGTCCCGCCCGGGTTATCTCCGTTCACGATCAACGAGCGAGCTCTGGCGAGACTGGTTGATCGGCCTACGTCTTGGTACTTGGACCTCAACTTGATCGGTGGTTACGTGGGCGAGGGCGCGCGGCAGTATCACCACACAGCACCAATCTCGATGATCTACGGCCTGCATGCGGGGTTGGGCGTGATCTTGGACGAGGGGATCGAGACTTGTCATGCTCGTCACACTGCGGTGGGGGCTGCCCTTCAGGAGCGGATCCAGGAACTGGGATTTAGGCTGTTCGCCCAAGATGGCCACCGGCTCCCCGAGCTTACGACAGTGGTAGTTCCAGAGCATCTTCAGCCAATCGAAGCCGAGATCAGAAACCGTTTGCGGGTTGAGCACTTGATCGAAATCGGAGGAGGCCTCGGCCCCG
>CAXMPE010000184.1:0-5711 GCA_964195245.1 uncultured Verrucomicrobiales bacterium
GGTGCCCAAGATGCAGGAGCTCTCACATTTGCCAGTGGTGGTGTTCCCTTCCCATGCCGTAACTGTTCCATCGGCCGTGGGTCCCCTAGCGCTTGCAGCTCAGGGGGCGGGTGCCAATGGCGTCGTGATCGAGATTCATGAGAACCCCGCCGAGGCATCGATCAATCAGATGGGTCAGATCCCGGTGGGAGACTTCGGAGCTGTTATGGATCGGCTGGGAATCGGTCGGATGCGTGGCGCTGTGGACCTGCTCGACAGAGACATTGTGCGCATGTTGGCTCGCCGTCGAGAACTCACGTCAAAGATTGGTGAAGTCAAGGCTGATCGTGGCATGCCGGTGTATGTGCCCACTCGCGAAGGTGAGCTTCTGGGAGTGATTCGCGAAGAGGCTGAAGTGCTGGGGCTCGATAAAGAATATGTCAGTGGGCTGTTCAACGCGATCCTCGAGGATTCACGTGCCGCCCAGCGGCGTGCTCGCGGGGAGATCTAGAACCCGGTCACCAGAAAGGCAGCGAAGAGGAGGAGCAGGACGGCTCCCTCTTTGCTGGAGAGTTTGTTTCGTGCTGCAAAGAGTCCAGCAAGGAGGCCGACGCCGAGCATGAATCCCAACGGGCGCCCCGGCGTTGTCACGAGCTCTCCTGGCGCTACCAAGGCCAATCCACCACCCACTAGGAGTGAGTTGAAAATATTGGAGCCAAGTAGGTTGCCCAAGATGAGGTCGTGTGCCTTACGGCGAGCTGCTGCGATGGCGGCTGCAAGCTCCGGGAGCGAGGTTCCAACGGCCACGATGGTCTCGCCCACGTAGCCTTCAGCCCATCCGAGGATGAGGGCTAGGTCGGTTGCTCCCGAGGTAAGAACCTTTGCTCCGATGCTCATCACGATCAACCAAAAGAGTGCCAGACCCACCACTGGCATCGTTTTGGCCTTTGCAAGGTCCTCATCGACCTCGATGTTCTCCCCGTCCTCGTATCTGAAGAGCAACCAAAGCGTTACCACCATCCCAGAGAGAAGAAGGACGCCATCAAGGCGGGTGAGTCCGCCTCCGTGGGTTAGAAGCGCAGCGAACACAACCATGGCGATGAGCGACAGAACCCCCTGTCGAGGCACAACCCGCCGTGAACCCGAAATGGGAGAAATTATGGCAGCCGCGCCGAGCACGAGCGACAGGTTCGCAATATTGGATCCGGTGATGTTCCCAACAGCTAGATCGAACGACTCGAAGCCGCCGGTGAGGCTGACCAGTAGCTCCGGCATGGACGTGCCCATGCCAACGACCACGGCGCCTATCAGGATCGGCGACATGCCCCAGATGTGAGCCAGCTTGATGGCGGCGTCAACGAAACGATCTGCCGAAAAGATCAACAGGATGAGGCCGAGAACAACCAGTGTGAGAGCAAGAGCCATTAAGGAGTAAGACTACAACTACAACACCGACTAGAACTAGAACTAGAACGTAGCCACTGGGTCGGTTGTCACAGTAGTTCGAGTGCTCTTAGAGAGAGTCGCGCCAGGCTAGCCAGGGGTCTAGAACTGATAGGTCGTACTCAGGGCCGTTGAGCCCGAATGTGAACTCGACCACGCCTGCCTCGCGCAGCCGTTCTGCCTGATCGATGTGTTCGACCTCTATGCCGACAGAAACCTCAATCTCGGAGCGGTCCCTACCTACCTTCTCGCACCACTCGTTGAGGACGTCCAGCTTGTGGAACCACATATCGGCCTTCTCGGGGTTGTAGAAGTAGTGCCAGATGTCAGCATGTTCGGCCACCATACGGAGCGTCTTCTTCTCGCCGCCTCCGCCGATCATTGTCGGCAGGTCGCCCATTGGTGCAGGGTTTATTTCTGACCACCGCTTCTTGATACGGGGGAGGGCTTCGGAAAGCGCATCGAGTCTGCCTCCCGCAGTTCCGAACTCGTATCCGTACTCTTCGTAGTCCTTCTCAAACCAACCCGAGCCGATACTAAAGACAAGGCGCCCACCCGACATGTGGTTGACGGTCCGAGCCATGTCAGCGAGGAGCTCAGGGTTGCGGTAGCTGTTGCAGGTGACGAGCGGTCCGATTTTCGCATTCTTAGTGATTCCGGCCCAGTGTCCCAGCATGGTCCAGGCCTCAAAGTGCTTACCGTCGGGATCGCCGTAAAGCGGGAAGAAGTGATCCCAGTTGTAGATGACGTCTACGCCCATCTCATCGGCCCCTCGAACAGCACGTTCGATGTCGCTGTAATCGGCGTGTTGAGGGTGTAGTTGCACTGCGATACGTACGGACATAGGAGTCTCCTGAGTTTGTGTCTGTTGTTTCTTACCGAAGGATTTCTGCCAAGCGGTCGCGCTCGCGATCGGCGAATCGAACATTGTTGCGCATCTTTTCCTGATTCTGCTGCATGGTCTTCTGCAGTTGCGGTAGCGGGTTTTCTGAGAAGAATGACTCGATATCTCGAGCCAGATCGGCTTCATAAACGCCCTGGAGACCGTCGATTAGTCGGCCAAGCGTTACCGGAGGGTACTTCGCGACAATCTCGTCAACCCGCTGTCGGATGTCCTTCCAAGCCGTGTTCTGGACACTCCGACGTCCCAAGAGAATGGCTGCGACCCATGAAGAATCCTGATTACGAATCTGCCCGTTCAACGTCATGTCCATCACCTTGGACGCGAGGTCCTGACTCGGTGTCAGTGCGAGTGAACGGAGGAATCGTTGACTCATCTGAGCAGTAGAGGCAGCGTTGTAGGCGTCGAATAGCTTGTCGAAGAGCGCTTCGCTCGCGTTGGCGCCTGCCACTGTGATGGTCGCTGCCATTAGATCTGGCTCGATTGATGCCGCGTCTGCGATGACTCCGTCGATCCCCGCTAGAGCCCAATCGATGACTTCCTGATCATCAGAGAGCCCGAGTGCAGTCAGGACTTGGCCGCGAAGGCCGCCGATCAGCTCAGGCTCTCCTGGGGTGGATTGCCAGCCGAGTCGTTCGAGTTGAGGCCGCAGAACTGAGCGAATCTTCTCGTTTGCTTCATCCTTCAAGTCTTCTCCCGCGACAGCGCGCATGGTGGCGAGATGTGCGGTGAGGACCTGGACGATCGGACGCTCTGTCTCTGTGACGTACTGTTCGGCAAGCGTGAGCCAGCGCCCGAGGGGCAGGAGCCCAGCCTGAGCAAAGGCTGCGTTGTCGTCAAGGATGTTGAGGCGTTCAAGGTTCGTCAAGGTTGGGATCTGTTCAACCAGTGCGTCGTAGAGTCCGGTCTCGTACTGCGTCCGGTAGAAACCGGAGCCGCCGGCGTTCACAACCACCCAGTCGACGGTGCCGGTGTCCACGTTCGTCTCGAAGTCCTCGAGAAGTACCTTCTCCGTCTTGACCGACCCATTTATGGAGTACTTAAGGTGGATGGGAACCTTCCAGAGCGTTTGGTCGGTTTCGTCCGGCTCTTGGAGGAAGCGCGACTGGTTAAGACGGATTCCGTCGGGCGTCCGATGGACCCTGATGAGGGGATAACCCCCTTGGAGAATCCAGGTATCCATGATGTCCCCTACGTTGGCCTCTGAGGCTGCATTGAGCGCGTCCCAGAGATCGTTGGTCACCGTGTTTCCGTACGAATGTTTCTTGAGGTATGCAGCAACACCGGTTCTGAAGGGTTCCTCGCCGATAAACTGTTCGAGCATTCTCAAGACGGCTGAACCCTTTCCGTAGGTCAGAGCATCGAACATTTCTTGAGAGTCTTCGGGTGAGATCACCTCAAACTCCACTGGGCGGGTTGAGGACAGGCTGTCGACCAAGAGAGCGTCGAATCGATGGGCCCCTCGATCAGCGGCAAAGCTCAACCAGCGGTCCCATTCAGGGTGCTTGGCCTCGACTGCCTTGAATTCCATGAACGACGCGAAGGCCTCGTTTAACCAAATCCCTTCCCACCAGTCCATGGTGACGAGGTCGCCGAACCACATGTGGGCAAGCTCGTGGGCTATCACGTCAGCCACCCGGCTCTTCTCGAGCTGACTTGCGGTTGCGGGGTCAGTCAGCAGAGCGGTCTCTCTATAGGTGATGGCGCCCAAGTTCTCCATGGCGCCAAATGCGAAGTCGGGGAGCGCTATATGGTCCACTTTGTCTCCGGGATACGGGACGTTGTAGTAGTCGCGCAGCCACTCAAGGAACCAGACCCCGCACTCCTCGGCCCATTGCGTCATGTGTCCCTTGCCGATTGGGTAAACGATTCGTGTGGGGATGCCGTCGAGATCTACGGGGTCCGTTGCCTCGAGGGGACCAACGATGAACGCAACGAGGTAGGTCGACATGATCATCGTGTCTTCAAACACAACCCGACGTTTGCCGTTCCCGAGATCCGTGACATCCTGTTCGCCGCTGTTGGAAAAGACCGCGAGGTCGTTATCAACATCGAGGGTGACGCCGAATACGGCCTTAAAGTTCGGTTCATCCCAGCAGGGGAAGGCACGGCGCGCGTCACTCGCTTCCATCTGTGTGGTCGCGATGACCCGTTCGTCGCCCGCCTCATCGGTGAAGGTTGATCGATACCAGCCATGGAGCTGATCGTTGAGTTCCCCAGAGAATGCTATCTGGAGCTGATATCGCCCTGGCATGACTGCAGATCCAAAGCCGAGAGCGACTCGCTGCTTGTCTTCGTCGAACTTGATGCTCCCCGCGACTCGACTGGATGATCCCTGTGACAGCGTCACGCTACCGAAGGTCAGGTCGATGGCGTTGAGGACGATCTCGGAAACCTCTTCGCTCACGTCGATCTCGATGGAAGCGCTCCCTTCAAATGTGAAGGCAGTGAGATCGGGCGCTAGGAGCAGGTCATAACGACTGGGCGTGACCGAGCGCGGTAGGCGGTAGGGGTTATCGGACACGGAGGTCTCCTTGGAGGCATGGCTGTATGGTGACCGAATCCTAGGAACAACTGAGAGTTGGCGAGCTGGAGCGAACGTTTCTCGAAAATGAGCTTCTGGTCTTGGTTTGAGACCGGTACGATTCTGCGGATGCCACCAATCATCCTTGTCACCGTAACCGGCCACGATCGGCCAGGGCTTACCGCGGGTCTACTGGGTGTCCTGGCTGAAGCTGACGCCGAGGTGATCGACATGGAACAGGTTGTTCTGCAAGACAACCTCACCCTGGCCCTTGCCATCACGGTTCCCGACGATACAAGCGTCCAAAAGGACCTCCTCTTCTACGGATTCGAGACAGGGATGGCTGTCGATCTGGAAGTGGTGCAAGAAACCAAGGAACTAGATGCGAGTAAGAAGCGCTTTGTTGTCACCGTGCTTGGTCAAGAAATGCGGGCTGAGGCGCTGCAAGGAGTTACCGAGGTTATCGCAGAGGCGGGCGGCAATATTGATCGAATCATCCGATTGGCCTCCTATCCGGTCATTGCCTACGAATTTGAAGTGATCGGGGGTGGCCAGGGACAGTTGCGGAGAGGCCTCATGGCAGCCTCCTCGAACTTTGGTCTCGACGTCGCCGTCCAGCCATTGAAGCTCGAGCGCCGCGCTAAACGACTTGTTGTCCTCGATGTTGACTCGACGCTGATTCAGAACGAAGTCATCGATCTGGTTGCCGATGAGGCGGGTTGCGGGCCCGAAGTGGCGGCGATCACTGAGGCTGCCATGGCCGGTGAAATAGACTTCGCGGAGTCTCTCGTTAGACGAATCGCGTGTTTCAAGGGGCAGGACGAAGCCATCCTCGACAGGGTGGCGGATCGAATGGTTCTCACG
>CAXMPE010000185.1:0-3000 GCA_964195245.1 uncultured Verrucomicrobiales bacterium
GGCAGCAATATCGGTGCCGTCAAACATTGCAGAGGGGGCTGGCAGGGCGACTTCCGCGGCCTTCGCTCAGTTCCTAGGGATCGCCTTGGGGTCACTCAACGAGGTAGGCGTTCAATTAGCAATCGCTGACCACCTCAACTACCTGTCAAGCCAAACGGCAGATGATCTGGCTGAACGTGGCGAAGCGACGAGGGTTTCGTTGATTGGCCTAATCCTGACAGTCAAAGGAGAGGCTTCAAGCTCAAGATAGCCCCAGCATTGCGTTTGGGTTTGGGCTTGAGTCCAGGTCTAGGTTCACGTCCAGGTTTGAAGAAGCCCTCCGCATAGCGGAGGGCTTCTTCACGTGGTAGCCCCGACCAGGTTCGAACTGGCGTTACCGGCTTGAGAGGCCAGCGTCCTAGACCACTAGACGACGGGGCCACGATTTAGCTACGAAGCTCAATGTAGAAGGCTTCGTGCTCGGGGGGGAGGACTCGAACCCCCAAAGACAGGACCAGAACCTGTTGTGTTGCCAATTACACCACCCCCGAAGGGCGACCGAAATATTAACGGATCGACTTCAATAGGTCATATCGCTCGGCTTAGGCGCTTCCGGCGAGCGCTATGAACGCAGTGACCTGATCGGCGTCGAACTGGCCCGACCCGCGGCCGGCAATATTCCCGTCCGCCCCGATCGCTACCCAATACGGGAAGGCGTTCAATCCGTAGGTCTGAGCGACCGTTTGGGCCACATCATCCATGACGGTTGGAAAGGCAAGCCCTTCGTTTTCCAGCCAAAGGGCAGGAGGGAAATTGCCTCTGGTTGCGTTGGTCGAGGTCACGACGGTGTAGAACTGAACGCCGCCTTCCACACTCCCACCATCGAATCGAGCGCTAAGGCGAGGCACTTCAGCCTGACAGTGTGGGCACCAGTGGGCGACGAACACCAGAATTTTGGGCACTCCGTCGTTGGTAATCGCGACAGGGAGTCCGTTGTAATCCTCACCCGAAAAAGCTGGCGCTGGAAGACCGATGGCAGTGTCATTGGGATCAAAGCCACCTTGACCTGTGAAAAGTGCCAGAGCGTCGCCTTGAACAGTGACTTCCGAAAAGGCAGGGTTCTCATAATTCTTGAGAGCGTCACCTGATCCGGCGAACGCCAACCAGAACGTCCCTCCGACGGCCACGATGCCCAAGATGACCCAAATGAGGCTCTTGTTCCCTGTCTTTTCTTCACTCACGATGTTGCCTCATGTTTTCTGATCAGAAGGCTCGCGACTGCTATCAGCAGAAAGCAGAAGAGAGCCATGGTTGGAATTGAGATGAACCCAAACTCATTCACCCACCGGAGACTGCAAGGAGCCGCCGGATCACATGAGCTGGAGTTCAAGGTATCGAGCTGTTGGATCAACACGTGATACGTGCTGACACCTGCCCCAACGATAGCTTGGAAGGCGATAAACAGGTACAACCATTGCTTCTTGGCGAAAGCCGCGACAGACGCCAGAGCCACTAGTGGATACATGAACCAGCGCTGCACGTAACAAAGGTGACACGGGATGAACCCGGCTACCTCTGAGAAGTAGAGACTGCCGGCCATCGCTCCGGTAGAAACGACAATCACCAACGCCGGGAGCAACGGACCAACCCCTTCGAGCACTTTCGCCCGCAACGTCTTCATACCCGGGAGGAGTAACACCGCTCCCGATACCGCAGTAACGCCGCCTAACAGCGACAGCATGGCGAAGAGTCGTTGGGCAACCTGCAGCGTCATCAATAGTCTCCTATGGCCAGGCACCGAAGCGTGCCATCCGACAGCTTAGAAGCGAACCGTCTCTTTGATGAGATGATCGACAACAGCCTTCAGGGCGTCGTCTTTCGAGGCGCCAGCGGCTACTGCCTCCGAGAACGCGACCCGCTGGAGATCCGAGCTTGTACCCCTGTCGATGATCGTCAACATGTGGTTCATTTCTTCTTCCACACCCAACTCCGCTGCGTCGCGCTCGCACATGACGATGAGTTCCTCAAAAAGTGTTCGTATGGACACCATCTCACCGATGCCGAGATCGATCAGGGTCAAATCGGCTACTGGATACCGCTGGGAGCGCCACATATTCTCATTCAGTAAGAAGTTGTCATAGAGACGCCACCGTTGGTTCTTCATACGGCGCCGGTAGAGATTCCTCAGGAGACAGGTGTAGGCAGCGCCAATCGCAATGGCGTCGTCCACCTGCGTGCAGACATCGGACGCTCTGTACTCAAGCGTCGGATAACGATCACTCGGCCGGATCTCCCACCAGATCTTGGTGGCATCCTCAATGACTCCCGCTTGGGTGAGCACGTCCACGTGTCGCCGGTACTCGCTCCAGGTATCGAACTGCTGCGGAGGGAAGCCGGTGCGTGGCATCGCGCCAAAAACAATCTTTCGGTAGCTCTGCATACCCGTGTCTTCGCCCTCCCAGTAGGGAGAGGAAGTGCTGAGAGCGAACAGGTGCGGGATGAAGTATGTGACCTGACTCATGAGATCGATCCGAAGATCCGGGTCACCGATCTCGACATGAATGTGCATCCCTCCGATGACAAGCTTCTGGAGGGATGCCGCCATGTCTTGAGCTAGCAACGAGTAGCGATCCTTGTTCGTCGGAACTTGGTCCTTCCAGTGTCCGAAGGGATGAGACGAAGCGGCAATCAGAGCCAGGCCTTCACGATCTGCTGCCTCAGCTACCACGGTCCGCAGCTCCACCAGTTCACTTCGAGCGTCAGCCAGCTTCACCTGCGGGTCGGTGCCTATCTCAATCTGAGATTGGAAGAACTCTGGCGAGACTCTATGCCCCAGGAGCTTCTCGCAGGCTTCCAGAATCGTCCCCGCCGGCTCAGCAGCGAGGTCGCGGCTGACTCGGTCGACGAGGAGGTACTCCTCTTCGAATCCCATACTGAAACGGGGCTCATCAGGTCTCATGGCTCCACAACATAGCGAAACAGTCCAAGCAACGCAGAGAGCCCCAGACCAAGGTGACTGAA
>CAXMPE010000186.1:0-2875 GCA_964195245.1 uncultured Verrucomicrobiales bacterium
CAGACCACCTCTGCCATCATCTGTCACCACAGCCAAGCGAAATACTTCATAGCCAAAAAGCCAAAGGAACAACGTGCTGACCAGGACTGAAGGCTTCCAACTGATAGCGGAAGTGAGCCCGCCCGAACTACCCAACGATGACCACCTCCGGCTCGAAGGTAAGTGGTCGAACGTGCTCCTGACCGACAACGTGTTCGGCAAGATCCGGATTTCTCCCTACGCCTACAGTGCCCGGTTCACCCACGATCTCCCTCAGATATCTCCCACGGTTGTTGTGTCCACGCGAGACCGCAACATCTTGGCCATTGAGTCCGAAGTGAGAGGAGCGTTAGGCAACGGCGTCACGTCCTTCTTGGTGGTCACCGGAGACACCATGCCGCAGGTCGACCACATGGCGAATCACTACGAAATTGTCCGTCACCTCAGAGATCTCCAAGAGAAGCTCCCTGCACTCGAGATCGGCATGGCCACACGCTTCGCGTCTTGGATGAAACAACGGCGTATCGAGGCTGGAGCGCAATTCTTCTGCGTGGGTCCGGTCGTCGACCCGGCAACGGTCGCCGAGAATGTAGCGAAGCTTGATCTACAGCCCACCGACCCTCCCATCTTCTTGATGGTGATCCCGCCCTTCAGTCTCAACTGGATCGAGCAGATGGAAGAGATCGGCGCCGTTAGCGGCACAGACGAACTCAAAGAGCGGCTGAGAGACGCCAACCCTAAGGATCGAAGAGCGATCGCCTGGGAAGCCGTCCGCGAGATCAATGAAGCGGCAGAAGCAGCCGGTTGCGCTGGCACTGTGTTGATGGGCCTGAAGTTTGAGACACTGGCCGAGGAAGCCCCCGCCGCCCTTAAGCCCAACCAGGGCTCGGGCTAGAGCCAGCCCCAATCCCTTCCCGTCTCGAGACTGGGGCTCTCTCGGGGCTGCCCCATCCGAGCCTTCGGCCCACCTTCCCCGCGAGCGGGGAAGGAAGCGCGATACCTATGTCTTTTGGCCTTTACGCGCTTTCTTCACCCGCTTGCGGGGAAGACAGGCGAGCACAGCGAGCCAGATGGGGCAGACCTGCACGTCTGACCGTCCAACGTGATTGACCTCGGCGCACCGGCCGGACTGAACCGCGATGTCAAGCTGGTGAGGGCGGTGGCTCGCGCCCAAGCCCGAGCTCTCGTGGGGCGTTCAACTTCCCACCAAAGCCCCGGCACAGTAGACTTGTGAGGTTATGTCTAATTCCCCCCTCCGCAATATCGCCCTAATCGCGCACGTCGACCACGGCAAGACCACTCTCGTCGATGCCATGCTCCAAAGCGCGGGCGTCTTCGCCGCGCATCAGGAGAAGATTGATCGGGTCATGGACTCGAGCGATCAAGAACGTGAGCGAGGCATCACCATTCTATCGAAGGCTGCTTCCATTGAATGGAAGGGCACCAAAATCAACCTCGTGGACACCCCTGGCCACGCTGACTTTGGCGGCGAGGTGGAACGTGCCCTCACCTTGGTCGACGGAGTAGTCCTCCTGGTGGATGCGGCTGAGGGCCCCATGCCACAAACTCGGTATGTGCTCTCAAAGGCTCTAGCGCTTCACCTGCCCACCGTGCTTGTTATCAACAAGATCGACAGAAGCGATGCTCGCCCAGAAGAGGTAGCCGACGAGGTGTACGAACTCTTCTTTGAGCTCGACGCTGGCGACGAGCACATCGAGTTTCCCATCTTGTCCGCGATCGCCCGCGAAGGTCGCTGCATTCGAGGCATCGGTACTCCTTCGGAGGACGATGATCTATCGGCTCTTCTCGACACTATTGTGGAGTCAATCCCGGCCCCGATCGGCGATCCAGACGCTCCTTTGCAAGCACTCGTGACCAACCTAGACGCCTCCGACTACCTCGGCCGCATCGGGATTGGAAGGGTTATCGAGGGCACCATGCGGAAGGGCGACATGGTCTCGCTTCTACAAGAAGACGGCAGCGTCATCAAGCGCAAACTCGCTCAGTTGCAGGGGTTCGAAGGTGTAGCCCAGACCGACGTCGTCGAGCGGGGCGCAGGCGACCTATTTGCCATCGCGGGCTTCGGAGAAGTAGAGATTGGCGACACCTTCGGCGCCGCTGAAGATCCGGTAGCTCTTCCCCGTCTGAAAGTCGACGAACCCGTTCTCAGAATGACGTTCGGGGTTAACACCTCGCCGATGGCAGGCCTTGAAGGCAAATTCCTTACATCCCGCCAGATCCAAGACCGCCTTGAGAAGGAAGTTCTAGGAAACGTCTCCATCAAGCTTGGCAAGGCTGCATCTCCAGAGGAGATTCAAGTTGCCGGCCGAGGCGAGTTACAACTGGCCGTCCTCATCGAGTCCATGCGAAGAGAGGGTTTCGAACTCCAAGTTTCTCGCCCTCGGGTGGTCATCAGGGAGATAGACGGGAAGCGCAACGAGCCAACGGAGAAGGCGGTCGTTGACGTACCCGACGAGTACGTGGGAACTGTCACTCAAGCCGTCGCCCCCAGAATGGGGCGCGTAACCGACTTACGTCCCGGCACGTCGGGCCGCACGATCGTAGAGATCCATGGTCCTTCTCGCGGACTCCTCGGATTCCGTGGTGAGTTGATGACTGCCACAAGGGTAACCGCACTCCTCCACCAACGCCATACCGGATGGATGCCTTGGGTTGGCGACCTTCCAACCAGAACCGGCGGAGCCATCATGGCGGACCGCCGTGGGAGCTCCACCGGCTTCGCTCTGGACAACCTCCAAAAGCGAGGCGAAATGTTCGTTGGCCCCAATGTTGAGGTCTACGAGGGCATGATCATCGGCGAGGCTTCGCGGCCCTCGGAGATGGTGGTCAACGTGTGCAAGGGCAAGCAGCTCACCAACATTCGTACGCACGCTTC
>CAXMPE010000187.1:0-4301 GCA_964195245.1 uncultured Verrucomicrobiales bacterium
GCGGTTCCGTTTGCGCCGACGATTCAGGAACCAAAGGACGATCGCTCCAAGTCCCAGGGCCGCCCCCGAAATCTCCGCTGGTTTCTTGTAGGGGGCGAGTCGGTCTCCCATCGAGACGGGCTTCTCGAAGATCCTGATCTCCCAGCCTGCAGCGTGTGCTGCCTTCTCAAGCTCCTTGTCCGGGTTGACGGCTACCGGGTTCCCAACGGCTCGCATCATGGGCAGGTCGGTAGCGGAATCGGAGTAAGCGAAGCAGGCGGAAAGGTCGAGATCGTTTGCCTCGGCGTATTCACGCAGCGCCGTCGCCTTGTTCTCCCCGTATGCGTAGAACTCCAGTTCCCCGGTGTACTTGCCATCGGGGCCCACTTCGGATCGGGTCGCGATGACCTGATCGATGCCGCCCAAGTAGTTTGCTAACGGAGCCACGATTTCCTCGGGACTTGTCGAAATTATGACTACTTTGCGGCCGGACTCGCGATGGTGCCCAATCAACTCAATGGCCTCTTGGTATACGAGAGGGGCGACCACTTCATCCATTGCTTCGGTAGCTAGTTCGCGAAGCTCTTCGGCGTCCCAACCGGTGGTTACATCACTGAGCTGCTCTTTGACCTTGTCGAGTTGGTCGTGGTCGGCACCGAAAGCCGTGTAGGCGATCTGGGCAATGCCAGCTTTCACGAGCATTCCCCGCTTGAGGAAACCGGCCTGGTAGAGCGATCGTCCGAACGCGAGGGTCGAGGACTTAGCGATGATGGTCTTATCTAGATCAAAGAAGGCTGCAGCGTTTGTCACGGGTACATTCTATCCCCGGGCGTGGTCGAGTGATACCTTGCTGATTTCCTAAAGGCCTAGGTGTCACGTTCCATGGTGGCTTTCACGAAGGCCACGTGTTCGTCGCGCTCCATGATCTCCTGGGCCTCGGTATAGCGAACGCCAGTGACCCCGCCTTCGGGGGTCTCCCAACTTTCGAGCTTGCGGATAGGCTCAAAACTTGGGGTTCCTTCCGCCGTCATGTGGATGATGGCTCCATCTTCTGAGGGTGTTTCGTCGTTCATGCACGCGAGCGTACCAACTTGTGATGGGGTCCGCTGTGGATCGACCCGAAACACTCTCATATTTGAACCGATCTGTAAAGGGGTGTACGTCTTGATAGGCCTGACGTACAAATCTTGCTCTTGATCGAGGGCACCCATGGCTGTGAGCGGAATCTTTGTTGCCAATGACGGTGTACTCGGCGTAGTTGGCCCTATTGGCATGGCTGCGGCGGCCGGGACGTGTTTGGTCGTCGATCTCTGCACTGGGAATCCGACCGATGGAGTCAGTCTGGCGACGCTCGTCAAGGACGGACCGAGCAACGAGCAGTTGCGTCCTAAGCGCCGCGGGGTCTCCTTCCTGCGGAATGGGGGGATAGGAGCTCAAGACGCCGCCGAAGTTGTGCGCGCCCTTTGTGGAAACTGGCCAAACGTTGTACTGAGAGTTGATAGGCCCGACGAGGCGATCGGTGTGGCTGCCGTTGTCACCGTGAGGGCGATTCTTTCTGGCCCATTCGTTGATGAACTGGAGGTGGGGGCGGTGCTTCAGCCGACTGGTCTGGGTATAGCGCCGAAGAACCATCAAGGTCATGTGCTCTCTCGCCTCAGCGCTCGAAGTGTACGCGGGATTCTCGCGGGCCGAGTCGATCAGCGTTCTGCCTGGGTGAGGTCTTGGCGACCGGTCTGGGCAGGTTCATGAACGTTGTCGCTCGGGTCGTGGAACGTTTAGTGCAGTCCGATGTGTTGCTCGATGTGGCGAGATTAGAGACGGCAGCCCGTCACTTTTTGAGAGAGGAAGCCCCACTTGCTTCGGAGCAGGCCGTGCAGGCGGTGGTTGACTCCATCGTTGGCCTAGGGCCCCTTGAAGAACTGCTGCGAGATCCCACAGTTTCAGATGTGCTGGTCAATGGACCAGAAGACGTCTGGGTGGAAAGGTCTGGCCGGCTTGAGGCCGCCAACGTTCGCTTCGCTTCACAAGAAGCGGTGGTAGCTGCGGTGGAGCGAGTGATTGCTCCTCTGGGTCTACGGCTAGACAGGTCGTCGCCGACCGTGGACGCTCGGCTTGCCGACGGAAGCCGGCTTCACGCTTCCATACCTCCGGTCTCAATCGACGGACCGGTCTTGGCGATTCGGCGTTTCACACAAGTGGTCACTGACCTCGAGGGGCTTCATGCAGCAGGTTCGATCTCAAAAAACGGAGTCGCCTTGTTGCGATCAGCGGTGCAGGAGCGGCGCAACGTCCTGATCAGTGGCGGGACCGGTGCTGGCAAAACGACCTTGCTCAACATCCTGTCAACGGAGATTCCGTCGAGTCAGCGTGTTGTCACCATCGAAGACGCCGCTGAGCTTTCGCTGGCCGGCCACGTTGTGCGGCTTGAGGCAAGGCCCGCCAATGCTGAAGGAGCGGGTGCGGTAACGCTTCGTGACCTTGTCCGCTCGGCGCTGCGGCTTAGGCCTGACCGCATCATTGTTGGCGAGGTAAGGGGCCCAGAGGCTCTGGACATGATCTCGGCGATGAATACAGGACACGACGGTTCAATGAGCACGCTTCACGCCAACTCACCCCAGGAGGCGCTCTGGCGGTTGGAAACGCTCGCGCTCTCGGGGTCGTCTCGGGTGCCTGAAACGGCTGTGCGACGTCAGCTGAGATCGGCGATCTCCCTCATTGTTCAGATCGAGCGGACGCAAACGGGCCGAAGGGTCACCTCCGTTTCCAGTGTCACTCCCGACGCCATTGATGAGTTGTTGTGACATTCGCTTCTCTCATGGCGCTTGGGCTCCTGTCGGGCGCTCCGTTGCGAGTGTTAGGTCTCGTGGCTCTGGCCTACTCCAAGCCGGCACTGTTGGGGATCCTCCTTGTGGCGGGAGCGGGCATCGGCATGCTTCAGGTGAAAGGAACCGATAACGAGACGACGATTCTGACTGCCATCGCCGCCGAGCTCCGAGCCGGGCAAAGCCTCAGAGGCGCCCTTATGTCGGTCGCGAGTGACGCTGGGGGTAAGTTTGTCCTCCTCGAGCGACTGGTTCGCGTGGGGCTGCCGCTTCAGTTGTCGGCTGGAGAGTTAGAGGCCCAGTTACCGAGCCAAGGACGTCTAGCTGGCGCAGCGGTCCGTCTGGTTGGACTTGTGGGCGGGCAGGCAGCGACCGTATTCGAGGGCCTTGCCGTGTTGGCTCAGGATGATCAAGAGCTACGGCGCGAAGCTGTCACATCGAGTGCAGCGATTCGGTTCTCGGCGTGGATCATTGGAGGGATTCCAGTCGTGATGGTGGTGTGGCAACTGGCGTCGGGCCGGATGGCTGCGACCCTGCAACTGCCCTTTGGTTTGCCAATTGTTGGTGTGGGTCTGCTCCTTGTTGCCCTGGGCGCCTCGGTAGTTGCTGTGATGACTCGAAGGGCCCTCAGATGACTGCTGCCTTGATCGTGGCTCTTCTGATCACCGGTGGACAAAGGGGCGGCGGCCGGAGAGCCCATCTTCTAGCAGCCATAGTGGGACTGGCTCTCCTCAAGCCTGCTGCCGGCGTTGGGGCTGCTGTGGGACTGTGGCTGGCGCGCTTCTTTCGCCGGGTGAGACTTGGCCGCTCCGCCAGAGCGGGCGCAGCTCAGGAAGTGAGTGTGTTGGCACGGCTGTTGTTGATTGGGCTTTCGGCAGGGCTTCCACTGCACAGCGCGTTGACCCATGCGCATCGCGAGCTCAGAGAAGACCTGGCAAGTGATGTCGATGGCGTCCTCAAGAGATCCAGGGTGGCCGGACTCGCAGCTGCCCTGTCGGGTGGGACGGGTCCAGGGGCGAGGCTGTTCTCGCTCTTGGCCGGATCCGTTGTTTCTGGGGCGTCAGTGGCTCCCGTCCTCGTGGGATTTCTGCATGAACGAGCAGCGGAAGAAAAAGCGGCGCGTTTGGCTCGGGCCCGACGACTCCCTATTCGTCTCACGATCCCGCTCACGCTCCTCATTCTTCCGGGATGGTTGCTGCTGTTTGTTGGCCCACCCTTTTTGCAAGGGATCGCCGACTTTGTTCCAGCTTTTTCTGACTTGTGATGTCCGTACTTCTCTCGGGTTCCCGACCGTATCGGGGTGACGAAAGGGATAGTGATGGAATTGTTGAGATCGCTGAGAGCTCGACTCAAGGGAGACGCTGGCCAAGGAAGCGTAGAGTATGTGTTGGTGCTTCTCGTGGCGGCTGCGATGGCGTGGAGTCTGATCTCGTGGGTCAAGGCTGACGGGCCTCGGGGCTTGTGGGACACCCTCGGAGGGTTGTTGATGGGCCTCATTGG
>CAXMPE010000188.1:0-2363 GCA_964195245.1 uncultured Verrucomicrobiales bacterium
GGTCGACCAGATGACCAGGCTCGGACATCTGAAGCCACCTTGCCGTGGTGGAGATAATGTCGCCACCGTCCACAGCCACAACCGAATCAGGGCCAAAGAACTCGGCCACCTCCTTGGCGAAACGCGCTGGCATTACCGGTGAGTCGTCTGAGTCAGCACCGATGCCCCTGGTTTCGCTGCCGGCTGCTTCCCACTCTTGAAACGAGGTAGCCCATTGGGGATTCGGTTCGAAACGAGCACTCATGCTCGCAAGCTGACCAACAACAGCAGCGGGATCGGCGACGACCCCTATGTGAGCTGTCCGGTTCCATCCAATCTTGGATCCGTCCGGATCGATCTGGATGACAGTGGCATCTGGACTGATCTTGCGACCGTACCCGGTCCGAAAGTCCCAGTCGACTCCTAGAGCGAGTACTACGTCTGCGGTGGCGAAGGCCATGGAACGAGACGAATTGCCGAGGAGTGGATGCCCGTGCGGGAGGGTGCCTCTTGCTCGTGAATTGAGATACGTCGGCGCACCCAAAGCCTCGACAAGGGTCGCTAACTCGCCGGGATGCTCAGCTCTGAAAGCGCCGCCACCAAAGACCATGGGTTGCTCTGCGTTGGCTAACGCCACCGCAATCGTCTCAAGTGTTGCGTCGTCTACGCCCGGTCTGATCGATCGCCTTTCGCTTGGGAAGAGCACTTCGGACTCATCCACCTGGTTGAGTTGAACGTCCATGGGTACGTCTATGAAGACAGGACCGCCTCTGCCATCAAAGCTATGGCGCACGGCAAGAGACATCGATTCGGCGAGACGTTCTGTCTGCCAAGCCGTGCCAGACCACTTGGTGATCGAGTCGAAGAGCCGAGGATGCTCCATTTCCTGCAGTCCACCCATCTGCTCTTGGCGGACGAGGTGGCGACCACCAATGACCAGCATGGGTGTGCCCGACGAGAACGCCGTGGCCACGCCAGTCACAGTGTCGGTAACGCCTGGCCCGGCCGTGACCGCCGCAACCCCAAGCTTGCCAGTCAGCCTGGTGTAGGCCTCGGCCGCGTGTGCTGCGGACTGTTCATGACGAACGTCAACAATCCTGATGCCTTCAAGAACACAACCATCCAAGAACCCCATGATGTGGCCGCCAGTGAGCGCAAAGACAACGTCCACGCCTTCGTTCTTGAGCGCCCGCGCCATGATCTGGCCGCCGTGGATCATTGTCATGAAAGAAAGTCCCTCTCCGTAAGCCACCAAGTTAGCGCGCCACCAATCACTCAAGTTGCTCAACCGAGCCATCAGACGCCCGGGCTAGTCTCACGTTTGGCCCTCAGGAAGAACCGAATGACACAACTCAAAGTAGATGCGTATCTCTCCGGAACCTCCGGATCAGCGGACGCTGCGGCAGAGGTAGCAAACGCGTACGCTCGGGGGTTCGACGGCGTCTTCTCTGCAGAGGCAGCACATGATCCATTCCTGCAACTTGCTGCGGGCATGTCCTCGGGGCCAGGAATGACCTACGGCACTGCCATAGCTGTGGCTTTCCCTCGATCGCCCATGACTACGGCAATGGCAGCATGGGATCTCCATGCTCAGTCAGGAGGCAACTTCATCCTTGGTCTTGGAACGCAAGTTCGGGCCCACATCCAGCGACGATTCTCAACCGTTTGGGATTCGCCTGGCCCCAGGCTCAGAGAATACATTGAGTCGCTACACGCCATCTGGGACACGTGGCAGGATGGCGTGCCGCTCAAGTTCGAGGGGGAGTTCTACCAGTTCAGCCTCATGGCTCCATTCTTCAATCCCGGCCCTCTCCCCTACAACCGGCCGGAGGTATTCATCTCGGCCGTAGGGCCGTACAACTGTCGCCTGGTTGGCGAAGTGTGCGACGGCATGCACGTGCACCCGTTCCACACGATCAAATATCTCGATGAGCACGTCCTACCTCATGTGCAGGAGGGAGCCGCCAGGTCAGGTCGCGAACTCAGTGATATCACGCTATCGAGCACCGTGTTCTGTGTGACAGGCCGGACCGACGAGGAGATGGAAGCCTCCATGGCCGCGGTGAAGCAGCAGATCGCGTTCTACGCCTCAACACCCGCCTACCGACGCGTACTCGAGATCGAGGGTTGGGACTTCGGCCCGCAACTCACCGCTATGTCCAAGCGGGGCAAGTGGACCGAGATGGGTTCGCTCATCTCAGACGAGGTGGTGGAAACAGTAGGAGTGGTCGCACCCACTGATCAGCTGGGCGCTGCCCTGCACAAGCGCTACGGAACAAGGCTGGGACGAATCGGCTATTACACCCTCGGCTCCGAACTCGCTGGCCTCGCCGAACAGGACTGGAAAGACCTCATCGCTGCCACCAAAGGTCACCCCTCAGAGA
>CAXMPE010000189.1:0-3365 GCA_964195245.1 uncultured Verrucomicrobiales bacterium
TCGCTGGCGACGTACCAAGAGACACATCGTTTGCCCTTGTTGGCGCACCCCACACAACCAACTGGGACTTCATGCTTTTCGTAATGGCTGTCTGGTTCCTCGAGATCAAACCGGCTTACATTGCTAAGCACAGCCTCTTCAAACCCGGCGTTGCCTGGTTCTTCCGTGGGCTTGGAGGGATCCCAGTCGACAGGTCCAAGTCGCAAAGCTTGGTGGATCAGGTGACCGCTCATTTTCATGCAGACGACAACTTCGCCCTCGTGATGGCTCCGAAGGGGACACGTAGCTACCGGGAGTACTGGAAGACCGGATTCCTCATCATCGCGAGAGGTGCCAAGGTCCCGCTCATCGCTGCCTCCATCAATTACGAGACGCGAACCGTTGCTATTGGGGGCCCCATTGACTCAGCCGCGCCAACCAAAGCCATCATGGATCAGCTCCGGCTGGACCTGAGCGACGGAGTCGGCAAGAAGAGAGAAGCCGAAGGCCCAGTCCGCCTCAAAGACGAGAGCTAAACCCAACCTCTTTGCCCGTAGCGTCGCATATTCGACGCTACAAGCCCTGGGCTCCACGCGTCGAATGCGACGCTTTGGGGTTGGGGCGGGTTAGAAGGTGGCCGATGCCGTCTGGTAGAGATCGGCGGGGGGTTCGTACTCTCCGGCAGGGTTGTGATTGGCGATCATCAGTCTGTTCCACGCATTGATCAGAACCACTAAGTAGACGAGTTCATTGCGTTCTGTCGGGGTGAAGTGCTCGTCCACCAAAGCGAAGAGGTCGTCGGACAGGTCACTCGATGCCGGCAGACTAAGCCGGTCTGTGAGTTCCAAGGCGGCCCGCTCTCGGTCGTTGTAGAAGGGAGAATCCTCCCATGTCGCAATGCCAATGACTCGCTGCTCCGTCTCGCCAAGAGCTAAGAGGTTGAGGCTGTGGAGATCAAGACAGTACGCGCAACCATTGATGATCGAGGCACGGACCTCGATCATCTCCCGCAACATCCGATCGATGGTGGTGGCGCCTTTTAGGGTGCTACTGAAGGTCAGCATCGCCTTTATCCCCTCTGGAAAGGTGGACCCGAAGCTGAGCCGACTATGCGTTGAGTGAGACATGAAGTTTCTCCCGGCGCCCGAGGTCGATCGGAACCTATCGCAACTCGGGGCGACTTACGAGCCACGCACCCACAATGATAATGACGGCTCCCAGCAGAGATAAACCCGCTATGTCTTCACCACGAACCGCAACACCGAGGAAGATTGCTACTGGGGTCGTGAAATAGCCATAGATAGATCCCCTCGCGGCTCCCACTCTGCCGGCCAAGTTCGCCGATGCGATGAAAGCCAAGCCAGTGCCACCGACCCCCAGAGCGATGTTCGCGAGGAGAGCCCTCGATGAGAAGGAGCCTTCGAATAGGCCAGCCACTCCCAAGGGCGCCGTCAGAATCAACGCGACCAGCAAACTCGCCCATAGAATCGGGTAGCTGCCGTACTTTTGCTGCAGGGGAACAACCAGATTCTGAGCCACCCCATACGACCAGATCGCCAGAAATGCTAGGAAAATGCCCCACTTGGCAGATCCTTCCTCGCCAAGGGCCGGGAGACTCACCAGAACGATTCCGAGGAACCCGATCAGAAGCCCATATCGTTGCACCTTCCCCGGGAGGCGGTGCAGAAGAATGGTGGCAATGACCGCGCTAGTCAGAGAGAACCCTCCGTTGATCATGCCAGCGACAGCAGAGGCGAGATACTGTTCGGCGAAGGCGTATAACGAGAACGGGACCGCCATCAGTAGGAAACCCAAGAGAACAATCCGTGGCCGGTCAACTCGATCGATCTTGAGTCGAGACCGCCGAAAGAACGAAAGTGTTGCGAACCCAAATAGGACCCGAAGGAACGCCACAGAAATAGGAGGAAAGGCCTCCAAAGCTTCCGCTATGAAAAGGAACGAAGCGCCCCAAACCACCGAGCAGAACGCTACGAGTCCCCAGTCCCTTGCGCCAAAGGCTCCCGAACTGGTGCCCTCAGCCGTTGAGAGCAGTGCCGGGCGATGCACCATGACTCAGGAAGCTCGCGTTTCAGCTCGAGTTGTCAGGTACGCCCCGACGATCGTCACCGCTGCACCCACGAGAGCCACTGGTGATACGAACTCGTCCCGGAAGACAACACCAAGCACGATCGCGACGGGCGTTGTGAGATACGAAATCACTGAGCCTCTGGAACTACCTACCCGACCTGCCAGCTTGGTGGCCGCTACAAAAGCGAGTGCCGTCCCTCCGATGCCGAGCGCCAGCAGATTGAGTACCGGTCCCAGTTCCCACGAGCTCTCTGTCAATCCATAGAGCCCATACGGAGCAGTGAGAATCACCGAGATCATCAGCGCACGCCACATCACAGGAAGCGCACCATACTTCTGCTGCAGCGGCACCGCGATATTGAAGGCGACACCGTAGGAGAAGATGGCCACGAGCAACATCGAGACACCGAGGATTGAACTGGCTCCTTCTCCGAAACTCGGGAGAGCCACCAACACGATACCGACGAAGCCCACCATCAGACCGAATCGCTGAATCTTGCCAGGGAGCCGACCCAAGAGCACGGTCGCAACAAGGGCCACCATCAAGGCTATACCACCATTGATCATGCCTGTTACAGCGGACGAGACCCGCAACTGCGCCAGCGGATAAAGTGTGAGCGGGAAGGCCATCCACAAGACTCCCAGGAGGGCTGTACGCGGCCAGTCCGCACGTTCGAACCGTTGCCGCGACGATGGAAACAGTGAAAGCGTGATGAAGCCGAAGAGGACACGGAGGAACGTGACCGACCCTGGGGCAAACGTCTCGAGCGCTTCAGCAATGAATAGGAACGACGATCCCCAAGTGACACCAGCGAAGATCAGCAGGCCCCAGTCGGCAGCCCCGAATGCCTCGTTACTAGTGCCCTCGGTCGTCTTGAGAATTCCGGTCCGTAGCATCAGGCAAGTCTGACAGATCCCGCGAGGGAAGCCACCCGTTTGTTGCGATCCTTGACGTCCATCGTTCTATGCCTGGGCTGATGATCCCAACCAGTAGAGCAGGTCTGAGCACTCCACCGTCGACTGAACCGCTCTCCTAGACCGCCCGTTCCTCACCCGGCCATTGGATTTCTTTGGTCTCGCGCCATTCCTCAATTATCTTGTGGTCACCGGTGATCGTGACCCCAGAGTCGTCGCCACGGTCCCACAATGCCAGATAGAAATCCGAGGCAGTTCCGACGAGCGTCGCTTCAGCAGTGTCGTCGTTCCGAGAAGTGATAACGTCTTCGGGCGTCAGGGTCACGTGCCAACGCTCATCAACGTCTGTCGCGTGAATCGCCAGGGTTCGAGTATCCAAAAAG
>CAXMPE010000190.1:0-3727 GCA_964195245.1 uncultured Verrucomicrobiales bacterium
CTCCACGATGGTGACCCCTCCACCACATGGAGAACTGAGCTCTACCGCGATCCACTCCCGCTAATCAAGGGTGGCATCGGTCTTGTCATCGAGACGTCGGGAACCCCATCGGAGCTCACTGTCTCGTCCTCTTCGATCGGAACAAAGTTCCAGCTCTACTGGGCGCAGCAGTCGAGTACTTCGCTTGCAGACTGGTCCCTCATCAGCGCAGAAAGCATCGAGTCGCCCAACGACATCACCCTGCTGCCACAACGCACTGGGGGCTACTGGCTGATCTGGTTGACCGACCTCCCGGCTGTAGGAGAAGATTTCGCAACCCAGATAGCCGAAATTGAGCTTCGATAGCCCATTAAGCTCGCCTTAATGTCGACAGATGCCGCTCTCATCTCTGAAGCGCTCGCCGGTAACAGCCGTGCCTTCAACGAACTGCTTGAACGCCATCAGGAGATGGTGTTCGCACTGTGCATGCGCACGCTCCGCCACCGCGAACACGCTCTCGACGCGGTACAAGATACATTTGTCACTGTGTTCCGGAAACTCGATCGATTCTCAGGAGAATCTGCGTTCACCACCTGGCTCTACCGAGTGACCTTGAATACTTGCTATGACCAGTTGAGGAAGCGTAAACGCAGACACACTGAGGCCCTCCCAGAACACCATGATCCGGCGGATCCTTCAACCGAATCGCTCTTCGCCGCCGCCGATATCCGGCCCGACATCGAGCAAGCACTATCAGAGATTCCGCCGGACTTCCGCGATGCTGTGCTGCTAGCTGACCTACAAGGCATGGCCTTGGCTGACGTCGCAGACATCCTTGGAATCCCTGTTGGGACCGTCAAGTCAAGGGTATTTCGAGGGAGGCGGCTTCTCGCCGACATTCTTCGGAACCTCAACGACAGTAACGAACGTCAAAGGGACGTATGACCACCCCAGATCCTCTCAACCAAAGGGACCTCGACCTCGTAGCAGCGTTTGCCGCGGGCATGCTGGACGGGGTCGAATCGAATCAGGCACAACAGCTTATTGCCAGTGACACTCGCTTCGCCGACGAACACGCCGCTCAGCTTCTCGCCATCAGCGCTCTTGGCAATGACGACTGGTACCCGCCACTCAACGACATCGAGAAAGCTCGGCTTCGCACCACGGTCGTGCCCAAAGCAGTTCCAAGACAGCCCGTCTGGTCGATTCGAATCCTCAAGCCACTTTCAATTGCTGCTGTGGCGGTGGTGATCGTTGGCTTCGCCGGGATGACGCTGTTCGGTGGAAATGCTGATATGGAACTCGCCACCGATCGTGTCTCGGACGGGGCAGAACAGTCAGTAGCGGCTGACACCGATGCACCTGCTCTGGAAGCTCCAGCGGCAACCGACGTCTTAGCTCAGTCCGATGACGCCTCAGCTGCCATCGAGGAAGGCGCTCTTGCACCTAAGTTCGGTTTGCCGACACCCCCGCCAGACGGTGAGTTGGACGCCTTGTTGGTCGAAGATTCCGAGTCCTTCGAGGAATTCCTCGACTTTCAGCAATGGACAGGCCCGGTGGCGCTCAGCCGGTACGTCAACCTCCAGTGCTGGCCCGACGCTGCGGACTACACCGAGGTGCTCGGCGTCGCCGTGAGCAAGGTCGCAGGCATCAACTACGAAATTGTAAGAACCCCAGCAGCCCTGCAAATTAGACCCGTCGAAAGTTGCCACACCACACTGATGGAGCTCATCCCCTAAAGCCAAGGCCAACCAGAGCCAGAGCTAACCCCAACCCGCTAGGCAGATGTTCGCATGCAATGCCCCCTCAGTCGGCTCCGCCGACAGCTTCGCCAAAGGCTCAGCCAGCGTCTCCCCGAAATCAGGGGAGCAAGCGCTCTGGGCTGAGTCCAAGTCCGAGTTGGGTTTGGGGGTGAGCTGATGCGGACGCTGATGCGGACGCTGGATTCGCTACAGCGAATCCCCGTGGGTTGACTAATATCGGGGGTTATGGACAAACTGGCATCTTCGTTTGCAGACCTCCTCGAGAGCACAGCCCAAAAAGCCCGTTCGCTAACTATCGACAGGGCTCACTACGGTCTCCGACTGGCTGCCTTTGGGCTTGTTGCCGTGACCCTGGTGGGGGTGGCTATAACCCTCCTCATCAGGAGTGGGTTCCATCTCGTGGCTGCCTTTGTGGGAGTAACAGCTTCCTACGCGATCTTTGGGGGATTATTTGTCCTCGCTGGAGCGTTGGTCTGGTCGAGACGCGATAACGGAGCCAACTAGACAATGAGCAACGAGCCAGAGAAGGTCATCATCATCGGGTCCGGCCCAGCCGGCCACACTGCAGCAATCTATGCCGCCCGTGCAGAGTTGAACCCACTGATGTTCGAAGGATTGGTTCCAGGTGGCCAACTCATGATCACCACCGATGTAGAAAATTATCCCGGTTTCCCCGACGGGATCATGGGGCCAGAACTGATGGCCGGCTTCCGGGACCAAGCGGCGAGATTCAATACCCGTATGGAACAACTCGATGTCACAGAGGTCGACCTTTCTCAAAAACCCTTCAAGGTCGTTGCAGGCGAAGAAACCCACTTGGCTCATTCAATCATCATTTCCACAGGAGCATCGGCCCGCTGGCTAGGCATCCCAGGAGAAGAACGCCTCGTCGGCCGCGGTGTGTCGGCCTGCGCTACCTGCGATGGTTTCTTCTTCCGCGATCGCCACGTCGTCGTTGTTGGAGGTGGCGACTCGGCAATGGAGGAGGCCCTCTTCCTCACCAAGTTCGCTTCAAAGGTGACAGTCATCCATCGCCGCGACTCATTCCGCGCTTCCAGAATCATGGCTGCTCGACTCAAGAAGCACCCAAAGGTCGAAATCATCTGGAACACAGAGGTCAATGAGGTGATCGGTGACGAAGCCGTAGAGGCGATCTCGCTCACCAACAGAGAATCTGGGGAGACATCAACCTTGCCGTGCGACGGGTTCTTCTTGGCAATCGGCCATACCCCCAACACCCAACTGTTCGTGGACCAACTCGATTTGGACGAGACCGGGTACATCCTTCTCAAGAATGACGGATCCACCGCCACGTCCGTGTCAGGGGTGTTCGCAGCAGGAGATGTCGCCGACACTGTCTACCGACAGGCCATCACCGCGGCCGGAACGGGTTGCCGTGCCGCCATCGACGCGGAACGTTGGCTCTTCGAACAAGAGTAGAATCGGGAATACCCCACGTAATAAAGGCGTTCAACTGATCGCACAATCAAGGAGCCAACATATGGCAGGAAATACAACAACTCTCACGGATTCAACATTCACCGACGCCATCTCGGGCGACGCACCCGTCCTCGTAGATTTCTGGGCCGAATGGTGCGGTCCTTGCCGTGCAGTCGGGCCGATCCTTGAAGAGATCGCCGATGAGTACGGCGAGCAGATCCAGATCAGCAAGCTGAACATCGACGAGAATCCCCAGATCCCGGCAACGCTCGGGGTGATGAGCATTCCGACAATGATCGTCTTCCAAGGCGGCCAAGAGAAGAAGCGCATTGTGGGCGCTCGGCCTAAGGCAGCCATGCTCCACGAGCTTGAGGCGTTTATTAACTAACTATCTGCAAAACTAAGGTCATGCAACCCATCAAGGTTGGTGACTCGGGAGGGCCGGTCCGAGATATACAGGATCGGCTTTTCTCGTTGGGACATGACTTCTCCCCTGATACGAGGGGAGAGTTCGGGCCCGGCTCCGAGGCTGCCGTGGCCTCCTT
>CAXMPE010000191.1:0-6392 GCA_964195245.1 uncultured Verrucomicrobiales bacterium
CAACTTCGGCACCACTGATGCTGACTGGAACGCCTGCGCCGATGCTTCAAAGCCGGCACGTTTCACTGTCTCTGCGCCCAGTACGGCATGTGTCTCATTCACCACCGGTCTGACCGAGATGCGAGTCAGGGTTCCCGACCGAGACGTCGCTACTAGTTTCGCGGGAGTGATTGGTATCAACACCATTGCGACTTCAGCGTTTGCCGAGGTGACCACCGGCAATGGTCAGTCCGGCGGAGTTTTGCCCTTCGGATTGCCCCCATCCTCCGCAGGAGCTGAAGTATGCCTCAAGACGTCACCCGGTCCCCTTCCAGCGCCGCCTTGCGACGGTCCAGATGAAGGTAACTTCGGCTTCCTCGACTTCAAGCTCTACACAGTTCCGGGCGCAAGTTCCTGCAACGCCGGCGACCTGATCGCCAATATTGCGAGTGGTGTCGATCACTTCCTAGAGACAGGGGGAGCAAACGCAAGCAGCGTCCACGAATTTGATTTCTGCCCAAACATCAACGCCCGCCCCGACAGAACCAAGGCGGAGACCGGAAATGTCGCCTCCAAGTTCCACGAAGGTTTCGTTGATTCGTCCAGCCCCATGGCGCGACTCCAGCGCGGTCCCTGGACGAAAACCAACACCATGGGTCAGTCACTCGACGACAAACCGCTTTGGGAATTCATTTCATTTGGCAACGGCCTTTGCGTTGAGGCCACCATTGCAGCCACTGTCCCCCCACATGACGGCATGGCAGCATGCCTAGGTTCGGGCGACGCAGGTAGCCTGCGCTTCTTCGAGGATTCGGGTGGTCTTTCCGGTGTCTATGACCTTATCGAATCGCCCAGATGGGCGTTCGTTCCGAACATTGACATAGATTTCGTGGCGGGTGGCTCTCAGGACTACATCTTCACCGCCTTCACCCCTGTATTCCTCCAAACCCTATACGGCGACTGCAACGCACTCACATGCAAAGAGTTCAACCCCGGGGAGGCGAGCAATATTGGCGCCAACAAGAAGGCGGTGGCTGTCACTGCCTTCCTAATCCCCATGTCTTCACTGCCCGCCGAAGTTATCGCGACCTTCCCTGGTACCGAGATTTCAATCGATTACCTGCTGACCCGCTAGGTCCCCAGCGGACGTTCTGAGACCAAGATCCCGGTGACAACGAAGGCGATTCCTATCACCTCGACCAAGGCAGGCCGCTGACCCAATGCGACAATGCCAATGAGAGTGGCGACAACGGGGAGTAGCGCCAGCAACAGAGCGTATCTCCCTCTCGGAATCCGCTGCATAATCAACTGATCCAAACTGTACGGGATCATGTTGGACAGCACTCCCGCCCCTACCGCGAGACCAATGGCCGCCGGGATCATGAACCCCTCATACGCCGATGCCCCAGCAAAGGGAAGAATCGCCGCAGCACCAAACAGCATGCCCACGCCCAAACCGTCCAGCGCCGCTCCTTTGTTGGCCACCCGATCTCCGAGAACAATGTAGAGCGCCCAGAAACCTCCCGCCAGAAGGGCAAACAGGACGCCGAGCGGGTTTGCGGACAACTCGACGTCGGCCAGGACGAGCACTCCGGCGGCCGCCACCAGTAGCCCAAGCCAATTGCGTCTCGATCTCGCGGACATGGCCACCACGGAGATAGGTCCGAGGAACTCGATCGCCACGGCGTTCCCAAGAGGGAGTTGGTCAATAGCCAAATAGAACGTCAGGTTCATGAAAGCCAACACTGTCCCAAATCCTGCGGTTAACAGGAGGGCGCTACGCGTCCACTGTCTCTTCCATGATCGCCGTAACACCACGAGCAGCAGTCCAGCCCCAAACACTCGCCACCAAGCGACCCCTTGCGGGGCGAGGCTCGAGAAGGCAGCAACCGCAAGCACAGCACCCGCGTACTGCGACACCCCGCTCGCAACAAACAGCGTTTCTGGGGTGATCCGACGTAGCGGGTTACCTGCCATCAGCCCGGAACATCCAGCAGCTTCGTGAACAGCTCACGCAAACCGCGATAGGGCAAAGTGGCTGGGGTCGATAGCGGGCCGTCTGCCTTGAATCAGATCTGCGAGATGCTCGCCCGTTCCCGGCGCCATGCTCATCCCCAACATGTTGTGACCTGCTGCAATCCACACATTTTCAAATCTCGGGCTTCGGTCGATTATCGGCTTCCCGTCGTACGTCATGGGCCGCCACCCGAACCACTCCTCCTCCACAGGTTCGCCAAAAGGGTTCCGAAGGTATTTGTGAGCCGAGTCCCTCAGAAGCTGCAGCCTCCCAGGTTTGATGGTTTCGCTGTAGCCCGCAAACTCCATGGTCGACCCAATGCGGTAACCGGTCTTCATCGGTGTGACCGCAACATGTGACTCCTCAAAGATGAGAGGGATCCTTGGTGCAGCCTCGGGGACGCCCATGGTGATCGAGTACCCCTTCCCAGGCACGATCGGGATTCTCGTTCCCAATTCATTATTCAGAAACGGGGTCGTCGCCCCCGTCGCAATGACGAAAACATCCGCTTCCCACTCACCCTGCGAGCCAATTGCCGCCAAAGCATGGGAGTCCTTGCCACGGAACTTCTCTACTGGGGCACCTTCAATGATTTCGACACCGTGACCGATGAGAAGCTGTTTCATGCTATTCATCAACCGGTCAGGGCGAACATGGGCGTCCCCAGGGTGGAACCAGCCGCCACCAAACCCGCCTTTCAGGGCGGGCTCCAGATTCACCATCTCGGTTGGAGAGAGCCTGTCCGCCCCCAGTCCGAACTCTCTTGACATCACCTCATTCAGCGCAGAGAACGCATCTGCCTCCTCTTCTGTCTCATGGACAATGAGTAAACCCTGCTGCAGCCATTCACAATCCAGTTGCCCCTGCGAAATCATGTCTTCGTAGAGCGACATCGATGAGGAAAGTAGCGCGGCGCGTCCGACAGCGCTAGCCATCATGTCCGTCTCATTACATTGCTTCTGAAAGTTCCAAAACCAGGAAGCTGAACGCACCAACGACCTAGCGCTTACAGACACGGGAGCGCCACGCCTCACAAGTGACATCACGGCTGACTGGAACGCTCCTGGTTGATTCAGTGGCGGAACCTGACTGGGGGCGATGAGCCCGCTGTTGCCATGAGAGCAAGACGAACCGAAACCATCCCGGTCAACAACCGTGACAGACAGGCCTTCTTTGGCAAGAGACCAAGCACACATGGCGCCGACAACCCCTCCACCAACAACGACCGCGGTGGTCACCTCGTAATGCCTCTTGCAAAGGGGTCCTCTGGATTGAGCAACAGCACGCTCTCACCGGTCACCCACGCTCTCCCACGAATCGTAGGGTGGATATTGCCGCCTGGCCCCCAGGCGAATGAGCCAACAAAGACTGATCCGAGGATTCCCTCCTGGCGCCATAGTTCCCCCGGTTCCAGCTTCCCATCAGCGGCTAAACAAGCCATCTTGGCACTCGTTCCGGTTCCACAAGGAGACCGGTCGTACTCGGTGCCAGGACAGAGCACGAAGTTGCGACCACTGTTCTCATCGGAGCTAGGCGAGCCAAAGAGCTCAATGTGGTCAATCCATTCGCCGTTCGAGCCAGTGACTTCGTCTCTCTCAAGGGCTGAGCGAACCGCTTGGGTGAACTGCGTCAGAGCATCGGTGTTCTCCACATCCAGATCTAGATCATTGTCACCAGTAAGAAAGAACCAGTTTCCACCCCATGCGACGTCGCCAATGACAGTTCCGTATCCTGGGACTTCGACCGAAACCTCAGCAAGGGCCCTAAAACTCGGAACGTTTTGGATAGCAACTTCTCCGTCTTGGGTGAGTTCGGCCAACACAAGCCCAACTGGTGTCTCCAACCGATGTTGACCCACTCCAATCCTTCCGAGGTGGCTCAAGGTTTCGATAACCCCAATGGCACCGTGCCCGCACATGCCCAAGAAATTGGTGGTGTTGAAGAAAATGACTCCGGCGGTGTTTGCAGGGTCGGTAGGTTCGGACAAGAGAGCTCCTACCAGCACTTCTGATCCGCGTGGTTCGTTGACAACAGCGGTTCTGATGTGATCGAACTCGGCTCGGAAGCGATCTCGACGCTCCGCCATAGGGCCCCGACCCAGATCCGGACCACCGCCGATAATCACCCGCGTAGGCTCACCGCCTGTATGGGAGTCGACTACGGAGATCCTCTGCACCCTCAGGCAGCTCCGTATCGACTGCCGTCCCAAGAACTCCACCATGCGGAGAACCTGTCGAACTGATCAGCAGCAAAAGCTTCTTGGCTTGGGCTCAACCTGTCTGTGGCATTGATATGCAGGTCATAACCCTCGTACCCAGCAAGCGACATGAGTCGCTTATAGAACAGCACGAGATCTGGGCCCTCGTCAAAGGTCGCCAGAGTTGTCATGGCGTCATCAAGCTCCTGTGCGAATCTGTGCGCTCTACTATCGCCGGCCGCGGCCGCTTTCGACAGCTCAACCAAGTGGAGTACCTCCGCTGGCAAGACGTTGCCTATGCCGGTGATCGCCCCAACCGCACCGCAGTTTACGTACCCATGCACAACCTCAGTATCGACACCAACGAGCAGCATTAGGTCGGGCTCGGCTCCCGTAATGTGCTCAGCTGCGTAACTGAGCGATTCCCCACCTCCGAATTCCTTAAACCCAACAAGATTCTGATGGGCTCGTCTCAGCTCAAAGAACAAGTCAGCTTTCGTCTCAAACCCATAATAAGGACTGTTGTAAATGACTGCTGGAAGCCGTGGAGCCGCGCTCAGAACCTCGGTGAAGTGGGCTTTCTGCGCAGCAGGAGAGCTCCCTCGTGAAAGCACTCGCGGGATAACCATCAGGCCGGCCGCCCCTGATTCAGCGGCATGTGTCGCATGAGCTACCGCAACCTTGGTATTGACCGCCCCAGTGCCCACAACCACCCCAAGGCCCGCTTCACACAAGGCAGTCACGCCCTCCATCCGTTGAGCCTCCGTCAAGAGTGGCCAATCGCCCATCGAACCGCAGTACACAACCCCCGACATGCCTGCGTCCACCAACCGGCTACCTGTTTCCACAAGCCGCCTGTAGTCAGGAGTTCGATCGGCCTTGAGCGGCGTCATCAGGGCGGGAATGGTTCCCGTGAAGATCTGAGTTTCCATTCGATGGATTATACGTGTTGACTCAGCCGTCACACCCAGTTTCTCGGCACTTGCCCATCGAGTCCTAGTCCAGAGCCGAGCCGCCACCGCCACCGCCACCGCCACCGCCACCGCCCGCGACGGTCCACCGCCTGTGTCGGAGTCAACAGTGAAGATCCTTTGCGTCATCCGCGCGATGATAACGCGACGGGCCAGCCCCCTTCATAGTTGGAGCAAGTGCTGCGGGCTATGCTCACCGCACGATGAAGCGAGAGACCACCAACATCATCCGATTCTTCCTAGAAGAGACAATCCCACCCGGCTTTCGCGATAGCTCGTTCATGCGGTGGCTGTTTCGCCTGTACTGGGGAGAACTCGTCGACGACATAGAGAGCTTTCGGTCCAACGCCCATCGCGGCACTGCAACTGAGTATTCCGATATCTACTCCCGGCTGCCCCGGATCCAAGAGGGAACGGACAATTCTCAGGCCTGCATTGATCGAATTATTCAGGAGACTGGCCCGGGGAGTGTCCTTGACGTTGGCTGCGGTTTGGGGGTGCTCCTACAACGGATGATCGACGCCAAAGGAACAGCACAAAACACCTATGCGGGAGTGGACTTTCAGGTCGACTCGTCAACAAGCGACTCCGTTCCGTTGGCTGAGATTCAAGAGGCAATGATCGAGAGTCTCCCGTTCGATGACAACAGCTTTGATACCGTGATCTGCACTCATGTTCTTGAGCACATCTTGGACATCCGGGCAGCCGTTTCGGAGTTAAGGCGCGTCTGCCGAGGAACACTTCTCATCGTAACCCCCAAAGAACGAGAGTACAGGTTCACCTTCAATCCGCACCTCAATTTCTTTCCATACCCCCACAGCTTCCTGAAGTTCATGGTGCCTGTGCCAGATTCAGCCATTTGCGAGACCATCGGCAGAGACTTTTTCTACACCGAAACCGTCGACAACTCGGGTCAAGGATGACTCAGAAGGCCTATTGAGTAGGGAGTCGTCCCACGAACTCAACCACGAGCGAAACCTGTCGAACTGGTCAACCAACTATCCCAAGATGATGTCAGCGGCCACCTGCATGAGAGCGGGAGGTCCCGAGATGAGAATCGTCTTGATGACAGACTCCTCCAACCGAGCAACGTGATCTCTTATTCGGGCAGGCTCACCAATCAGCGCCATCTCGTCAGCCATCTCGAGCGGCACCGCAGCCGCGGCTCTCACCTTGTCACCCGACATGTACTCTCGGATCTTTTCGCAAGCTTCCTCGGGGCACCCGA